>DDIP01000277.1 GCA_002338605.1 Proteobacteria bacterium UBA1847
CCAACGAACTGGGTATCGCAAAACCTGCAACTAGCCTGCGCACGATGTTCTTCGCGACCGGACCAGAGATTGCAGCCGGCAAAGCGAAGAAACCCAGCCGGTCGTCCGCTGTGGGCGCCCTCCCCCTGCAAGGTGTAATAAATTTCCTTGACTGAGTAAGTCATGATTTCCGGACCAGCGGATCGTCAATACCGGCTTCCGCGAATCCACGAGCGCGCAACTCGCAGGATGGGCATCGTCCGCACGGCGGACGTTCTCCGTTGTAGCAGGTATGTGTCAATGCCATCGCCGGCAGGGCACCTAGTTCACTCGCAAGCTCGACTGTCTCGCGCTTCGACAGGTGCATCAAAGGCGTGTGTATAGAAAGCGAACTCTCCATACCGAGATTGAGTGCTGTTTCGAGCGCGCGCATCGTGTCTTCGCGGCAGTCCGGATAGCCGCTGTAATCGGTTTGTGCAACGCCGGTGACAATATTTTCGATGGCACGCGGATACGCGAATGCTGCTGCGAACGTCAGAAAAATCAGGTTGCGTCCCGGGACAAAAGTATTGGGCAGGCCAGCCTCCGAAACTTTGCTCGACACTGCAATTTCCGCGTCAGTCAGCGCGTCGCCCCCGATCGCGGAAAACGTATTGATCGGTAACACCGTGTTCTCGACACCCGCGAGTGCGGCGACTTCGCGCGCGCAGTCCAGTTCAATCCGGTGACGTTGGCCATAGTCAAAGGTGATGCTGCTGACGTTCGCCGCAGCGAATTTTTTTATTGCCCAGTACAGACAGGTTGTCGAATCCTGCCCACCTGACAATACGACGAGGGCCTTAGCGGGCATCAGATCGTTCATTGTGTTGCGGTACTTTTTGTTCAACGAGGTAGTCGGCCGTAAGCGCCTCGGAAACCGTCATCAGCTGCTCGGCCATCGCATCATTGTAAAGGTGATTCTTGCCGCCGACGATGACCGCATTGCAATCTTCAAAGTATTGTCCGCTCACGGCGCCGAGCGCCTGATTGGTTGCCAGGTAGCAGCCCGTTGCTGCGCCTTCTTCAATGGTCTTGCCGCCGACGGCAGCCACGAGCTTTAACCCAAAGCGCATCACTGGGTTGAGATGCCGCCCGATTTCGGTATCGATAACGCCCGGATGCAGCGAATTCGTTGTAATCCGGGTACCGCGTAATAATTTCGACAGGGCCAGCGAAAACAACACGACCGCAAGCTTCGAATGTCCGTACGCAGCCAGTCCGTCGTAGCCTTTGCTAAAGGTCAGGTCATCGAACAGGATGCCTTGCTCGGGGGCGTCGGTGTAGGCTGTCCGACTCGCTGTCATGACGATTCGGCCCTGATCGGCAATGTACAGCCGATCCAGAACGCGATTGACAAAAATAAAGTGGCCGAGATGATTCACGGCGAAGTGCTTTTCGACGCCGTGCACGATCTCCCGATCGTTGCTACCCCCGAGGTAGCCGGCATTGCAGATCAACATGTCGATTGGAATCCGCATGCCGCGGATATGCTCGGCACATTCAACGACCGATTCGAAGTCGCTGAGGTCGAGCCGCGCCGGAGACGTTATGCCGACAACACGCTTGCATGCCTCTTCGGCACGCTCCATTGAACGACTGGTGCCGACAACGAAGGCACCCCGTGCCGCCAATACACGCATGGTCTCCAGGCCTATGCCGGAAGTACAACCTGTGACCACGGCATACTTGCCTTTCAGGTTCAGACCGGCCGTCACCTCCTCCGCGGTAGACTCGTCATTAAATCCGCTGTCCGGAACACCAGCAACAGGCGTACGACTTCTGCCACAGGCGACGAGCTGACTGGCGGCCAGGGAGGCGCCAGCAGCACGCAGGAACTGGCGCCGGTCAATCGTCACCCGACCCTCCGAACAACGCATCCAGCGCGTCACGTGCCTCAACTTCTTTCGATTTTCGATCGGGATCAAAAGCGCTGTCGGACGGTAGAAACCAGTCGCAGAAATTCGGCCGCTCTTTCTCTTTTACATCCTCAGCGCCATCTTCGCGACATTGGCGCGGGACGTGCGCGTCGAAGTGACGGCACATCTTGCAGACATGAAGGTCTGCGCTGCACGTCGGGCATTGGTCGCGACGCGACAACGGCAGGGAGAGCGCGGCAAGCGCCTCTCCGCATCGGTAACACTTTAGGTTGTGACTCACTCCGGCTCCCCATATTGACGGGAAACCGGAGTATACCGTCATGTCAGTTCAGCTGGCCCGGAACGAATTCCGTCATCACAGCTTGCTTCAGTATATGTGGCGGCAACATGCCCTGATCCAGGATGAAATCATGGAAGGCCTGTTGATCAAACTTGTCGCGTAGCTTCAGCTCGGTTTGCGCTCGCAGCGCCTGCATTTTGCTGTAGCCGTAGTAATACGCTGTTGCCTGCCCGGGCATCCGATACGTGTAGCGCTCGACTTCGTTTTGCGCCCAGGACTCGCCGATTGCCATGTCGTTCATGATCAGGCTCTTGGCCTCCTCCGGCGTAATCAGGCCCAGGTTCAGCATCGGATCGAGGAACATGCGTCCAGCGCGCATCAGCCGGTATTGCAGGCTGATCAGTTGCCCTTCGAGAGGCAGGAACGGTCGCACTATAGCCTCGGCATACAGACCCCAGCCTTCGACATTGACGCTGTTGAATGCAAACACTGCCCGCGTAATCGACACACCGGACTCGACGATACTTGAGAACTGCATTTCGTGTCCGGGCCGAGCCTCGTGGGCAGTCAGAGTCCAGGCACCGGCTTCGTAGGTATCGTCTGTCTGCTGCCAGCTGCCATCCTCATTCTGGGTCAGCAAGGGAATGACGAAGTAAGGGTACTCGCCGGTGTTGCCGATCAAACGCGGTGGCTGCAAATGCGGCGCAGGTTGTGCCGCAGTTTCGGCGGCGGACGCAATTCGAATGCCGGCGTCGCGCTCCGGCAGGCTGATCAGTTTTTCACGGACAATGATTTCTTCGATATCACGAAGCACGGCGTTGTAGTGATCGAGCAGCTTGTCACCGTCGATCGCACCGTCGCGCTTCAGTTGTGCGATCACTTCGCGGTAGTCGTTCGTGTCATAGCCTTTCTCGGCGGCAATCAGCGGCGCCAGTGCTTCCATTTCTCCGCGGATATCCATGTATCCCTTGGTGGCCTGCTCGATGAGTTCCTCGGGCGTTGCATCGACGCCCCAGTTGCGCAACGCATCCGCATACAGGTCCGGGGGCAGCCGGTAGTCATCGCGTGCCCGCGGCAACACTTCGGCGCGGACGAAGTCGTTGTAGTCACGCATTTGTGCGGCGACGGCCTCGTAGCCTTCCTGCCAGCCCTGCAGATCAGTACCGGCGAGCAGTTCCTCGATGCCGTTGATCATTGTGTCGGCACGCTCAAGATCCTGCTCGACTTCACCGCGATAGGGGCCGACCAATCCGTCCACATCAAATCGTTCGCGGGTTCGGGCTTTCGCCTGTTCGGTAAACGGCTCGTAACCTTCGGTCAACCCCGCGTACTTTTCCAGGCGAGCAATTGCCGCCGGATACCGGTCACGGGAATTTTGCGGATCTATGATGCCGCGCACACCAAAAAATATGGTCTGGTTGATATTGAAGTACGGCAGCATCTGCTCGTAGTTGAGATCGGCGCTGCGAATACTGTCTTCGACGGCCTGTATCAGGATGCCAAGGTCCTGCCTGACCTTGCTGTCGGTCTCCCTGGTACGGCGGCTCTGAAGCTCGGTCAGGAGATCACGCGACAATTTTTGTGTGCGTTCATGGATGCCGGGTCCAAGATCGGATATCTCCTCGTCCAGGCCGTCGACACCCAGCTGACCGGCACCTTCTGGGCTCAGCTTGGCAAGAACATCCAGAACGATCTGCGCGTGTTCATTGCTTTTCTCAACCCAGTCCGACGCTGCTGCCGGCACTGCGAAAGCGAACGCGATGATCGCGATCAGTCTTGTCACCGAAATTGTCTGCATTCTTGTTCTCCCCTGCTGGTGGCTATCCAAGTCTAGATGCCGGTGCGGCAGAAATGGTTTCAAATCAGGCACACTACTCCTCATTGTCGTTGTCAATCAATGCGACTAAACTTCCCTGATTCTTGATTGCGGGGGAAAACCATGAAAGAGAACATGATGGTCAGGATGTTGTTCACGGGCATCTGCCTGCTGGGCCTTACGTCGCCGGCGCTCGCCCAGAGCGACAGTGACCCGGCCGATGTCTGGGCCGTGGTCGAGGAAGTCTGGAACTCGGACGAGAAAGGCGACAAGAAATGGCCCGACAAACTCCTCAGCAATGAATTTGTCGGCTGGGGTAAGAGTTCGCCAGCCCCGCGCGGCAAGGAATCAATCAAGATGTGGGATCGGTTCGACGATCAGCTCGGCAAGACGGTCGCGCACGAGCTGTATCCACTGTCGATCGTGGTGCGCGGCGATGTCGCAGTTGCACATTATCTTTACACCGCCGCCTTCGAAGACAAGGACGGTGAGATTGAGACGAGCAACGGCCGCTACACCGACGTCCTGGTGCGAACAGACACCGGCTGGAAATTCCTCGCCTGGCATGGCGGGCAGGACGACTAGCCCGATTTACGCCGGTTAAGGGGCGGTTCAGCTAGCTTGGGCTAGTATTGGCCTTAATGAAGACAGGTCCGTCGAATTCTGGACCCGGAGGCCTTATGAAAGCTCAACTCAAGATTGCGATTTTCCTGCTGTTTCCGGCGTTATCGCTGGCGCAGGTGCCTGTGGACGACGATGGCAATGTGATCGGTCAGTACGAGGCCGATTCCGGTGCACTGCTGCTGTCCCCTGCCGAACTGGAGGTACTTGTCGGCCCGATCGCGCTGTACCCGGACGATTTGCTTGCGATCGTCTTGCCGGCCTCCGCCTACCCACTGCAGATTGTCGAGGCTGCCCGCTTTCTGGAAGCCTATGAAAATGATTCCAGTCTCGAACCGAATCCCGACTGGGATGATGCCGTCGTTGCACTGACCAACTACCCGGAAGTTGTCGAACTCCTGAACGAGGACCTCGAATGGACCGCGCGTCTTGGCGATGCTGTCGTTGCACAGCAAACCGACGTTGTCGCCGCCGTTGAGTCATTTCGGGATCGTGCCTATGCGGCTGGGAACCTGAAGAGCGATGAGTACCAGACCGTCTCTGAAGACGATGGCGTTATCTACATCAAGCCGGCACAAGAGGACGTCATTTACGTTCCGTATTATGAGCCCGAGACCGTTGTCTATTACCAGCCGCGTCGGGTCTACTACTACTACCCCCGACCACGCCCGGTTTATTATTACCCCTACGCTGCCGGTTACCATTTCGACCATGGGTACTTCTGGGGTGTAACGACCGCATTTACGATTGGCTGGTCCTCCCACAGCCTGCATACCTGGCACCATAGCTACTACGGCCACCCCTATTACGGACGCAGCTACTGGAATCACTGGTATCGCAGACCGTCGATCCAGGTTTACAACACCTACTACACGAACGGATACCGCAGCAACGGTCGTTACCAGTCGCACGGGGACCGCTGGCACGCACAGGAACGGCGCCGCGAGTACGTACGACGCGAGGGGTATGCGCGCCGCGACCGAAACGGCAATCCGCCGACCTTGACTCGAAGCAGAGAAACGCAGCCAATCGCATTTCGCGAACGAGCAAATCGCAGCACGCCGCGCCCGGCACTGGCCAATTCGCGGGAGGACTTACGCGTGAGCCCGACCCGGCAGCGCACTACCCGATCCGGTGAGAATCAGAGACAGAACACGGCAAGGCGTTCCCTTGACAACGCGCGGCCGGAGATTACGTTTCGCCAGCGAGATGCACGCCAGCAAGAACGGGCCGCGAGAACACAAACGACGCGTCCGAGTACTGCTCGTTCGGCGACAACACGCCGTCAAAATGAACCAGGAGTTCGCTCACCAGAGGTAGAACGCAACCAGCCTGTTGCGCAGTTGAGAAATACCGAGCGGCAGGCGACGCGTAGCGAGGCTCACGAAC
>DDIP01000410.1 GCA_002338605.1 Proteobacteria bacterium UBA1847
GCCCGATAAACCGGTGCGTGAGGTGTCGACGATTTGCTGAACGGGAACCGCCTCGCTAGCAGCAGTGTCCGCCAAATTGTCCGACGGCGCTTCGTTTGCCGCTGCCAGGCCGGTGTTCTGAGGAACAGCATCGTCTGCCGCCGGTTCGCTCTGGGTCGCGGCAGCTTGCGCGTTCAGGCGATCCGCTTCCGCCTGGCGCTCTGCTTCAGCAATACGTTCTGCTTCGGCGACACGTTCTGCCTCGGCTGCAGCCGCTTCGCGACGCAACTGCGCCTGTCGTTCGGCTTCAGCACGACGCTCACGTTCAGCGATAGCTGCACGCGCGTTGTCGAGGGCCGTTAGCGATGCCGCGACTTCGCTGTTGTTCGGGTCGACCGATCTCGCGCTGGCCAGAATATCTTCGGCCTCGTTGAGGCGACCGTTATCCATTTCGGTGCGTGCCTGAAAAACCAGTTTACTGGCTACAACGGACAGCCCTTGCCGCGCCGCGGTGTTTTCGGGATCGTTGGATAACACGAGCTGGTAGTAGTAGCGCGCGTTGTCATTGGCCGGCGAAATCAGCGCTCCCGAATCAAGACGGGCGTTCGCTTTTGCGAGGACGTCATCAACCTGCTGCTGGCTGCGGGCATTGCCGAGTTCGGCGGCGACCGCTTCGATCTCACTTGTGTCAACACCGGCGATGTTGCGGGCGGCGCTCAAGCTGTTTGCCGCATCTTCAAAACGGTCCTCACGGATTGCGGCGCGTGCTTCGTCAAGACGCCCGCGCAGCTGCATTTGTGAAAGCTGTGAGGTCAGGAACGGCAATCGTGCATTCTGTGGTTGCACGGATGCAACCCGGCGCAGTGCCGCATCGGCATCGTCGAGCCGTGATTCGAGCATCGCTGTTTCTGCCATGCCGAGTGCACTGCCAATGGCAGCATCCAGTTCGGTGGCGATCGCCGCATTGTCCGGATCGCTCTGAAGCGCGGATGCGAAGAGCTCGATCGCGTTGCTGCCGACAGGGTTAAAGACCTGTCCAGCGTCACGGGCGAGTCGTGCTTCTTCAAGCAGTGCTGAAACATCGACTTCCGGCGACAAAAGCTGCTCCTCGAAAACAACATCAGCTTCCTGGAATCTGGGTGTTGCGAGGTTCTCTTCCACAGGGAGCGCGCTGTCATTCGAGCCGCCCAGGGCCCAGAATCCAATTGCGGCGACAACGACCAGCGCGCCGGCTGCGATACCGAGCACCTTTGGATTCTGAAACAGCGACCCGCCAGAGCCGTCGCTGTCGATGCCGGACAAATCGTCCGGAACCGGGTCGGTGACTGGCTTGTCCTTCGCTTGTCCGCGAGACGAAAATTTCTCGCCAACCGAACTGATGAGCCCGGTGACGGTTTCAGTGAAACTGCCATCGTCCTGTCCGAAAGCATCGGCAAGGCCATCGTTGATGAGTGAATTCTCATCCACAGCGACACCCAGCGGCGGATCGACCGGTACAGCACGTTGTGGCATTTCCTGGGTTTTCGGCACCGGAGCCGCTTTGGCGGGTTCGGGTTTCGGTTTCTGGACAGCCACCGGTTTTTCCGCTGGCTTCTGCGCCACCGTGGCAGCGGGTTTTTGCGGTGTCTTGCCAGCAGGTGCAGCCGGCGGTGGTGGCTTGATGGCAGGCTGGCCAGCCGGGCTGCCTGTGATCTTGAACGCAGCATCCGGTGCTTCAAGGTGATGTTTGACCGAGGCTTCGACGGCCAGTCGCGCTCGTCCGGGCGAGACCGGCTTGAGCAGGAAGCGATACACCTTGCCTCGATTGATGAGGTCCATCAGCATTTCGCCATCGTCACGGCGGCCGGCGACGATCGATACCAGCCGAGGCGAGCCCTTGCGCAAATGCTGTGTGAGCTGTTCAATTTTTTCGCCAACCATCGCCGCATCAACCACAGCAACGCCGATCTTGTGTTTGGCGATTGCGTCGTTGGCCTGCGCCAGCGTGTTGGCGTAAAACACTTTGTGCATGCCTCGAGACGAATCCTTGACTGTCTCAAGAAACTCCTGGTCCTTGGTGAGCACCAGGATATCGACTGATCGCGAACCGACATTGGCGGCAGCAGAGATTTTCTTGGGATCGAGCGCCGGCATGCGGCCGGTTGTGCTGGCACTGATAATCGTTGAACCGTTTTCCGACGTTTCCATCACTATGTGTTCGGCAGGTTCATCAACACTGGCGACCGTGTCATTGGCTGCACCCGCGAGAGCCATGAGACGCATCTGGCGCGTTGCGTTATCGACGAGCTTGCTCAGGCCTTCACTCGTAACGCTTCCGGTTACAACCTGGAAGACCTCTTCCTCGCCGACCAGCGCCTGAACATCGCGCACGGAATTTCCAGCGAGCAAAATACCGATGGTTTCGGGCGAGCGTTTCTTTGCTTCTCTGAGCGCATCGAGTCCGCTCATGCCCGGTAGGTCCTGGGCGGTGACAATGACATTGATAGGTGTTTCGACGAGGGTATTCAGCGCCTCGCTGCCGCTGGTTGCACAATGGACCGTATAGTTGTCGCTGAACCCCGAACTCAGCGAGTCCAGCGTTGATTGCTCACTATGCAGCAACAATACCTGTGTCTTGAATTGGTCCAACGGCACTTCGCTTCCTCCAAAGTCTTATGTCGAATCGCTCGCGCGGTCCATGCGTCATAAGATTATAGCCTTCGGTTTCAGCGAGATTGTCGTAGCAGTGCGACAGATTGCTGAATCTGTGACACGGCGCACAGTGCAAGTGCAGGGCGCGTCACGTTTGGGATTCCGCCGGGCAAGAGTTTCAAAAAGTTACGAATTTTGTCCCCGAGTTCGGATTTCTTCGCTGAGCATTTTGACGGCGTCATCCAGCGCCATAACTTCTTGTTTCTTGGAACCGATACGACGGATCGCGACACTGCGACTTTCCATCTCTCGCTGGCCGACGGCAAATTGCACCGGGATCTTCGCGACACTGTGTTCGCGCACCTTGTAGGAAATTTTCTCGTTGCGAAGATCCGAGCGGGCACGCAAGCCATTGTTTTTGAGCAAGGCCTCAATTTCGCTTGCATAGGCGTCCGCGTCGGAAGTGATTGTCAGGACCTGAACCTGTACTGGTGCCAGCCACAACGGCAGGTTGCCGGCATGGTGCTCAATCAGGATGCCCATAAAGCGTTCCAATGACCCGAAGATGGCTCGATGCAGCATCACCGGCAGGTGTTTTTCGCCGTCTTCACCGATGTAACTCGCGCCGAGGCGCCCGGGCATATTGAGGTCGACCTGCAAGGTACCGCATTGCCAGTCGCGACCGATCGCATCGCGCAGTACAAACTCAAGCTTGGGTCCGTAAAACGCGCCTTCGCCCGGGTTGTGCGTGTAATCAAGGCCGGCAACGTCAAGCGCCCTGACCAGGGCTGCCTCAGCCTGGTCCCAGACTGCGTCATCGCCAACGCGTACCTCGGGACGATCGGCAAACTTGATGCGCACGTCGTTGAAGCCAAAATCTCGGTAGATTCCAAGAATCAGCGAACAAACAGCGATCGATTCGTCGGTGATTTGTTCCGGCGTGCAGAAAACGTGAGCATCGTCCTGCGTAAAGGCCCGTACCCGCATCATGCCGTGCAAGGCACCGGACGGCTCATAGCGATGGCACTTGCCGAACTCGGCGAGGCGCATCGGCAACTCGCGATAGCTGGTGATACCCTGCTTGAACACTTGCACGTGCCCGGGGCAGTTCATCGGCTTGATGGCATAGGTGCGACCGTCGACGGTCTCGGTCGTGAACATATGATCACCGAACGATTCCCAGTGACCGGACGCTTCCCAGAGTGAGCGCGATACGATTTCGGGTGTATTGATCTCCTCGTAGCCGGCCGCATTCTGCTTTTCGCGCATATAGCCAATCAGGCTTTGGAACAGGCTCCATCCCTTCGGGTGCCAGAAGACCGCGCCGGGCGCTTCTTCCTGAAAATGAAACAGGTCCATCACACGGCCCAGGCGGCGGTGATCACGACGTTCGGCTTCTTCGAGCATGTGCAGGTGCTGGCGCAACTGCTTATCATTGGCCCATGCCGTGCCATAAATACGCTGCAGCATTTCGTTGCTGGAATCGCCGCGCCAGTAGGCGCCGGAGACGTGCGTCAACTTGAATGCCTTGCCCAGTTTGCCGGTACTCGGCAGGTGAGGCCCGCGACAGAGATCGATAAAGTCACCCTGGCGATACAATGTCAGATCTTCGTCCGATGGAATGCTTTCGATGATCTCGGCCTTGTATTCCTCACCGATATTGCGAAAGAACTCAATCGCCTTGTCCCGCTGCCAAACTTCGCGCGAAATCGGTTCATCGCGATCGACGATTTCCTTCATGCGTGCCTCGATCGTTTCGAGGTCCGCATCGGTGAAAGGCTCGGCTCGCGCGAAGTCGTAATAAAATCCGTTCTCAATGGCCGGGCCGATGGTTACCTGGGTAGCCGGCCACAATTCTTTAACCGCCTCGGCCATCACGTGTGCCGCGTCGTGGCGAAGCAGTTCGAGTCCATCGTCCGAGTCGCGAGTCAGTATCTCGACTTTGGCGTCTTTCTCAATCGGCCGGTCGAGGTCCCACGCAACGCCGTCCACGCGCACGGCTACCGCGGCCTTGGCAAGGCCGGCACCGATGCTGGCGGCCAATTCGGCCCCGCTGACCGGGGTGTCGAATTGACGTTTGGATCCGTCAGGTAATGTGATTTTCGGCATGGTTTTCAGCTGCTTGGGGTATCGGACGTAACGGCGCGCTATTGTACGCGAATTGCCCCGCGGATAAACATTTCGCGTACAATAGCGCCCCTTCCAAAACGGCCAGACAATAATTCATGAACGAAACCGAATCGCGGGATTTCATCCGGCAGATCATTCACGACGATCTGGAGTCCGGCAAACACCCGGAAATTGTTACCCGGTTTCCTCCCGAGCCGAACGGTTACCTGCATATCGGTCATGTCATGTCTATCTGTCTGAATTTTGGCGTGGCAGCCGAGACCGGCGGTCGTACGTACCTTCGATTCGACGACACCAATCCGGGAAAGGAAAGTGTCGAATACGTGGAGGCGATCGAGCATGATGTTCGCTGGCTGGGATTTGACTGGGGCGACCGACTGACTCATGCATCGGACTATTTCGGAAAGCTCTACGATGCAGCGGTTCAGCTGATCGAAAAGGGCGCAGCCTACGTCGACAGCCTGAGCGCCGATGAAATCCGAAGTTACCGGGGAACATTGACCGAACCCGGCAAGGACAGCCCGCATCGGGATCGCAGTGTCGCCGAAAACCTCGATCTGTTTACTCGCATGCGCGACGGCGAGTTCGCTGATGGCGAGATGGTCTTGCGCGCGAAGATCGATATGCGTTCGCCCAACATAAACCTGCGCGACCCTGCACTTTACCGGATACGCCATGTCGAGCACCAACACACCGGCGATGCCTGGTGCATCTATC
>DDIP01000165.1 GCA_002338605.1 Proteobacteria bacterium UBA1847
AATTCCGTTGCCGGAAAAATTCGCGAGCCAGGCGAGAGCGAGTCTTTTTTACGATTTTGGCAATGTATTCAGTACGGGTGAAGTCGGATTTACGGACAAACTCGGCTCGCCAATGGAATACAACGTGGATTTCAAGGAGCTGCGTACCTCCGTCGGCATCGGTGTACAGTGGCTTGCACCGCTCGGACTATTCAGGTTCAGTTACGCATATCCTTTGAATGCGTATAAGGGTAATGACAGGTTTTACGGAGACGAAGTCGAGCGGTTTCAGTTCTCCATCGGACAAGCGTTTTAATGGAATGGGATAGATGAGATTTATGAAGAATCAATTTGTTAAAGCAGCACTTGGTGTCGCGATGGTTTGTGCATTTGCACTTCCGGCGGCTGCACAGGACGTCAAGATCGGCGTTGTCAGTCTGCAGGCGATCGTCGAACGCGCCCCACAAACAAAGGCTGTTATGGATGCCTTGCGTGAAGAGTTTGCGCCGCGCGAACGTGAAATTCTTGCCAAGCAAAAGGAAATCGAGGACCTTCAAGCCAAGGTGCAAAAAGACCTGGCTGTGATGGGTGAGACAGAACGCCGAAACGCGGAAAAGAATCTTCGAGACCTGGGTCGTGACTTTCAGCGACTGCAGACCGAATACCAGGAGGACAGTAACGTACGACAGAACGAAGAGTTCGGCGTATTGCAGCGCTCGGTATTGAAAGAAGTTCAGGACTATGCACAGGCCCAGGGCTACGACCTGATCGTGGGTGATGGTGTGCTGTATGTCAGCAGCTCAGTCAATATCACTGAAGAAGTTCTGAACGCTATCGTTGCCAACTACCAAGCGACGTCCGAGTAAGCCGGCGTCGGGCGCCCCGTATGCCGATCAGCCTCGGAGAACTTGCTGCCCATTTCGGTTGCGAGCTGATCGGCGATCCGGACACGCTCGTCAAAGGCGTCGCATCGTTACGGAGCGCCGGGCCGGATTCGCTGAGTTTTCTTTCCAGTTCTGCCTACCTGGCTGAGCTGCCTGAGACGCGTGCCGCGGCGGTCATCCTTCGAAAACAGGATGCGGTGAATTGCCCGGTCAACGCGCTGCTCAGTGAGCAACCGTATGCGACCTATGCGCGCATGGCGGCCGTTGTTTGCCCTGAACCCGTCCCGACACCCGGGATCCATCCGTCCGCCGTTGTCTCGGACTCGGCCACGATCGCAGCAACCGCTCACATCGCGGCGAATGTTGTTGTCGGCGAGCAGGTCACTATTGGCGAAAACACCGTGGTCGGTGCCGGATCCGTGATCGGACGCGAGTGCGGCGTCGGTAGCGATTGCCAGCTGGTCGCAAATGTCACACTGGTGAAACGTGTACGGATGGGTGACCGTTGCATCGTGCATCCGGGCGCTGTCATCGGTGCAGACGGTTTCGGAAATGCCATGACACCTGAGGGCTGGGTCAAAGTCCCGCAGCTTGGCGGCGTAAGTATTGGTAACGATGTTGAAATTGGTGCAAATACGACCATCGATTGCGGCGCAATCGGCGATACGGTTATCGACGACGGCGTACGCCTCGACAACCTGGTCATGATCGCGCATAACGTAAAAGTCGGAGCGCATACGGCAATGGCGGCGATGACGGGTATTGCGGGCAGTACGACAATCGGCAAGCGCTGCATGTTCGCCGGCCAGGGCGGGTCCGTCGGCCATGTCACTATTTGCGACGACGTCGTTGTTGCCGCCAAATCGTTCGTCAGCAAGGACATCACGGAGCCCGGCACCTACGGCGCCAGCTTTCCGGCCGAGAATGCGAAATCCTGGGCCAGACAGGTGGCGCGGTTTCGACGTCTTGGCTCCCTTATCGATCGCGTAAAGAAGCTCGAACAATGATTCATTCCACTGCCATCGTTTCCGACTCTGCGACGTTCGCAGACGATGTCGAAATCGGTCCTTACACCGTGATCGGTGATGACGTCGAGATTGGCAGCGGTTGCAAGATTGACAGCCACGTTGTGATCAATGGACCGACACGTATCGGTGCCGACAATCACATCTATCAATTCGCATCGATTGGTGACGATCCGCAGGACAAGAAATATGCGGGAGAGGCAACGCGGCTCACGATCGGGGATCGCAATACGATCCGGGAATTTTGTACGATCAGCCGCGGCACCTCACAGGACCGGGGTGAAACCCGGATTGGCGATGACAACTGGATCATGGCCTACGTTCATATAGCGCATGACTGTGTTGTCGGCAATCGGACGATCATGGCGAACAACACGACGCTTGCAGGGCACGTACATATCGGTGACTGGGTAATATGCGGTGGATTCAGCGGTGTGCACCAGTTTTGCAAAATCGGTGCACATGCGTTTCTCGGCATGTACGCGGGAATCAACGCGGATGTGCCGGCCTATACGCTGGTCTCCGGGCAGCCCGCAAAACCGAAAGGCATCAATAGTGAAGGCCTGAAGCGTCGCGATTTTTCCGGCGCACAGATTCGCAACATCAAAGACGCGTATCGGCTTGTCTACCGCAAGGGCCTGAAATTATCCGAGGCCATGCTGCAAGTTGAATCGAAACTCGAAACGCAGCCAGAGCTGGCATTGTTTCTTGAGTCTCTGCGTTCTTCCGAACGCTTGATCGTCCGCTAGCGGCGGTCAAATGAAGATCGGACTGGTCGCTGGCGAATCGTCGGGTGATTTGCTGGGCGCAGGCCTGGTACGCGAACTGCGGCGCCGCTACCCGGAGGCTCGTTTTGAGGGAGTCGCCGGGCCGGCCATGCTGG
>DDIP01000023.1 GCA_002338605.1 Proteobacteria bacterium UBA1847
CCTCGGATCAACGCGCGCTTGACAAGGGAGCGCGCGAGACAATTTCTCAAGAGCTGGGCCACTGCCGCGAGCAGATATCCGCGGTGTATCTCGGCCGATGAGCACCAACGCTCAACGTGTATCGATTCTCCCGCGTCTGATCCGACTGCGAGACGTGCCGACCTACCTTGGCATGGACCGCAATCGCTTCAATTCGGATGTCCGGCCCGCTCTCACACGTATCCCTATTGGTCGGCAAGGCATTGCCTTCGATCGGCTTGAACTCGACGCCTGGGTGGAGGACTATATCTCACGCAACGGGCGTCGTCCGAAGGCTCCAACACTGGAGGACGACACATGTCAAAACGTAACCGAATGCCGGGGCTCCGCCAAAAAAGCGGGATCTGGCACATTGAAAAGCGCTGCCGCTATGCACCGGGAGGTTGGCTCCGAGAAAGCACGGGCACACCTTCTCGCACTGAGGCAGAGCAAATCTTAATCCGCCGCCTGGCGGAACTGGAGGAACAGGCACAACGACACGAGGACGTGATCTATACCTTTGAAGAGGCCGCCTTGCGGTATCTGACAGAGGTCGCCCACAAGTCTTGCGCTGACACATACGCCATGCACCTCGACAAGCTCTTTCCCTTCATCGGCGCCCTGCCGGTGGCGCACGTGCACGATGGAACGGTGCGACCGTTTATCGAGCATGAGCGACAAAGGGGATTGGCACCGAAGTCAATCAACAATGCGCTGGGCATTGTGGCGACGGTTTTGAATCGGGCGGCAAGAGTCTGGCGGGACGAGAACGGACGACCGTGGCTGAGGCAAGCACCGGCGAAGATCAGCCGACTCTCGGTCAAGGGGCAACAGGCTAAACCCTACCCCTTGTCGTGGGCCGAGCAGGATCGACTGTTTCAACACCTGCCCCGGCACCTGGTGGACGCGGTCTTGTTTGCGGTCAATACCGGTTGTCGGGAGCAGGAAGTCTGCCAGCTGCAGTGGCAATGGGAAGTCGCGATACCGGGCATGCAGACCTCGGTCTTTATCCTGCCGGCATCGGTCACCAAGACGAGTACGGAACGGGTCGTGGTGTTGAACACGATCGCGAGTCGGGTGATCGACTCACGGCGCGGTACGCACAGGGAACGTGTATTCACCTACCGCGGCAACCCATTGCTCAAGCTACACAGTTCAGCGTGGAAACGGGCGTGGCGAAAGGCAAGACTTCCGGTTGAGAAAGGTATCTTGAAAGGCGTTCACAACTTGCGACACACCTTTGGCAAACGACTTCGCAGTGTCGGGGTTCCTTTGGAAACCCGAAAAACACTGCTCGGTCATGCCATTGGCGATATCACGACGCACTACTCCGCGGCTGAACTTTCAGAGCTAATCAGTGCGGCAGAGAAAATTGTGGAGCGAGGAATGAACGAGACGCCCAATTTGATGTTGGTCAGCCGAAATACGCCAACTAGTGTCGGAAAAGTGTCGGAAATAAAAAAGGCTCAGTCGAGAAATCTCGGCTAAACCTTTGATTTTATTGGCGCGCCCGGAAGGATTCGAACCTCCGACCACCTGGTTCGAAGTTAGCTCAGTTACATTTAACTTGTTGTTTTAAAAAACATTCCGCAGGGCGTCCGTTGCTTTCATCGCCTTACTTTGCACAACAATGCACGACTGAATCACGCAAAACTCCCGCACACAAATCGCTACCTAGTCATCGTCATTTCAAATGCTTCGATGAGTATGATGCTAGTCGCACACACGGGATACATAAGAATGATTTATGCGCATATATCATCCAAGTATCTACCGGTGGATGGATCGTAAGTGCGGTAGTAGTTGTAAAGAACTCGGCCGTACGACGATCGGCGACTACGTTTTCGATTTTCCCAACGCAGTCCGCGGCTTAGGTTATTTCTGCGCCGACGCGTGCGCCGCACAACGACTTTTTGACCCAGACGCGACTTTTCGCTTAACGACAGCATGCGGTGCATTGTAATCGGCTGACACGATGCACGCAGGCTTTCTTTAGCTGCCGATCAACAGACGGGCCAGGGACGACTGGCCCCACGTGGCGCAGCCACTCCTTGACCACGAGCCGCAAGGCGCGTGGCAGCGGCCACTGACACATAATGTGGGATGTACGCAGTTGCCGGTTACCGACGTGCACAGCACGACGGTGTTCAACCGTCTATTGCGTATATCGTGCGCATTATGTTCGGTGGGTGCTTAAAAGCCCCTCGGGGTTGGGGGCTCGTTATCAATCGCGATCCGCAGGATGCGTCAGTGCGTGGATTTCCTTGAGCTTGGCGATCGACACTTGCGTGTAGATTTGCGTCGTTGATAAGTCGCTGTGACCGAGCATCGCCTGGATGAAGCGGATGTCGGCGCCGTTGTCGAGCATCAGAGTGGCCATGGTGTGACGGAAGATGTGACAGGCACCGGGTTTGTTCACACCGGCGGCCTGGATGTACTTCTTGACCAAGTCCGTCAATCGATTGCCCCGGAACGGCTCACCGTATTCGTGCAGGAACAGGAAACCGGCATCCGGTTCCACGACCAGTGACGGTCGCACTTCGTCGCGATAGCGATCGATCCACTCTCCAGCACGCTGGCCAATAGGCACCATGCGATCCTTCTTGCCTTTGCCCTCGCGGATCATCAACGTGCCGTTGCGCGTGTCGATGTCGTAGAGCTTCAGGTTCGCAAGCTCGGCACGACGGATGCCGGTCGAGTACAGCGTCTCGATGATCGCGCGATCGCGGATGCCGAGCTCGCCGTGCAGCAAGGTTTGATTGAGGATGCGCTCGACCTCATCCGCTGACAGCAGTTGCTTCGGCAGTCGTCGATGCACGCGTGGCAGCTCCAGTTCCGAGGCCGGGTTGTAAAGCAAGTAGTTCTCTTTGGTCAACCACTTAAAGAACATCTTGATCGGCACCAGGCGTTGCTGCTGTGTGGCGAACGACAACGGTTGCCCATCGACTTTGCGGTAGTGATACAGATAGCGACGATAGCGCTCCAGGATCGGCCGCGTGATGTCCTGCGGTCGATCGAGATCCCGTTCGTCGCACCACAAGATGAAGCGAGACAGCATGCGCCGGCGGATCTCCACCGTGGTCTCGCTCAGGCCGCTCACGGCTGAGGATTCGATAAAGCGATTCAGGTACGGCGTGATGCCGTTACCCGCGATCGGGTACGCCTCCGGCGTCGGTTTTAGTTTGCGGCGCTTTTGCTTCATCCGTCAGCGGACTTGGCGACAAGCACCGGTCCATCGCTACGATACGACGATTCCGACTTATTCGCCGG
The DNA here is from genome assembly GCA_002338605.1 of Proteobacteria bacterium UBA1847. Lineage (GTDB taxonomy): Bacteria > Pseudomonadota > Gammaproteobacteria > Steroidobacterales > Woeseiaceae > UBA1847. The sequence continues at coordinate 3,289 of DDIP01000023.1, forward strand.
AACAGTGCGTTCCGGCACATCTTCCGGGTCGATCACGTCGTGACCCTTATGGCCATTGGCTTTTCTGCCGTGCTGCAAGCACCGACTGTCACCCGACACCGCCCCGACCTGGGGCCGACCGGACCCCGACCGGCGAGCCGTCGGCCCCGACTTGTTGTCGTCATAGCTGCGTTTCAGTTCGACCACATCGATCAAGCCACTCAAGTGCGGTGCCGGCTGCTCGGCATCGCCGTCGTATAACAGCTCGTAGACGAACGACTGGCCACGACCACCGCGATGGACCAGCAGGTACTCCAGTTCCTCTAAGCGATGCAGATGTACCTTGAGTTGCGTGTTGCCCCAACCGGTTGCCTCGCGCACGTCGCGGCGGCTAAAGCGGAAGTCACTGCGGTTCATTGCCAGTGCCGTACAACGCGTCGCCACCCAGGTGACGACGAGCTGCAACAGCTTCCTCGTCTGCGGTGGCAGTTCATCGAGCGTGCGACCGAGCACTTCGTGTGCCAGGCGATTCGCAGTCATGATATCATCGAGCGTAACTTCAACGTATCGGATCAGCCGTTCGCCGTGCTCGACGCTCTTGATCGGTCGTTGATGTTGATGCAGCAACGCGATCGCATCGATCAGCGTTAAGTACTTGTCGTGATCGCGCCGCGTGCGCGTGCGATCTGCAACGAACGTTAAGTGCTTCGCGTACGGATTCACAACGGCAAGCGGTTGGATCAACCGCTCGGCATTCTGATGCAGCGTGCGGATCGCATCGCGATCGGCACGCGCCATAAGACCGGCCAGGGTGCGGCGTTGCCGCTGACTCTCGTGGATCGCCTCCGTCTGTTGCCGGCCTTCATCGACGCTCAACACGATGCAGCGATTCAGGAGTTCTTCATCCAGGTCGATCGCCGTGGTGGTCAGCATCAGCATCACCGGCCCTTCGACGTGATACTGCTGCGTTTCCAGCTTTCCCGTCACCGCGTCCTTGCCGGTCGAAGCGATCGTCAGTTCGCCTTCGGACTGCAACAGCTTCAACGCATACGACGCACTGCTCGCACCTTCTTCCTCGGCCAGCGCGAGCACTTTGTGCTTAAGATCGGTCTCACCCATGTAGTACAGCGATTGACCGGTCATCGCCGAGTACTGCACGCGATCCTCGGTCGGCACGAACGCAAGCACCGCATCCATCAACGCCGACTTGCCGGCCGCTGACGTGGACTGGATCGTCACCGCGAGCGGCGCATCGAGCTTGCGCGACAGCGCGGCCAGGTAGGCGATCTGTTTATTCGCATCCTCACCGACCAGGCCGCAGCGCGTCAGGTTACTTGCGATGCGATCCAGCAGCTCAGGCGATTGCAGCAGGTCCAGTGCGGCCGCCGTCTCCGGTTCGGATAACGTCACCGCTTTGGTTTCCGGCGATTGCAGTGCGCGGATGCGTTCTTCCTGCAGCGCCTCACATTTCAGCAACAGCTTACCGAGGTCCGCCTTGATGACCGTCTCAGTCACACCGAGTTCGACAGCCGCTTGTTTTATAAACGCAGCCCTCGGTCGTGACTGATACAGGTCCAGTGTATCGACGTGCACGGCAACGCCGTGCGCGGCAGCGCCGCACACGGCATCGCCGACGAACGACGGGCCAGAGACCAGCAGATTGATCTTCATCACATCGAAGCTCAGATTCTTCTCAAGCCCCCGGATGCGGTAGCGGCGATCGCCCAGGGTGATGACGATATCGGTATCTGTCACCTCTGCTTCCACAGACGGTTGCGGTGCCGTTGGCACAACAGCGGCAGGCAGTTCAGGTTCGTCACTTGGCGATTCGGGCTCCGGTTCCTCCATCGCCGTTGATACATCGTCGGCCTCATCAAGCACCGACTCCAGTTCGGCGACTAAAGGAGTGATGGCATTGTCGCTCGTGAGCGCTTCGGTCGTGATCGGTTTCGCTTTGCCTTTGCCAAGCCAGAGCGCGGAACGGATGACGATGCTTAAGGATTTCGTCGCCGGCTGCACCTGGCAAGCGTAATCGTTCGCGTCCATGCCCTTGGGGAAGTGGATGCGATAACCGTCGATGCCCTCGGCGATCAGCTTCTTCGCCAGTTTCTCGGCCGCCTTCTCGCCGGCGTCATCGCGGTCGTACGCGATCAACACCCTTTGGGTGTTGTTCACACGGAAGGCCTCCAAGTGGTCGGCGGTAAAGCCCTCGACGCCATAACTTGCCGTCACATTCCTAAAGCCCGCGCACCAGAACGTCAGTGCATCGATCAGGGATTCGCACACGATGATTTCGGGGCTGGCTTGCAACGCGGCCGCATTCCACACGCCGGCATGCGCACCCGGCAGATACAGATGCATCGGCGTGCCCTTGCGTAAGTTGTCGTTGATCTTGCGGCCATAGACTTCGGTGACGCTGCCGGCGTCATCGATCACCGGGATAACCAGAGAGCCATTGAAGTGCTCGTGCCCCGACGTGCGCAGGATGCCGATGCGTTGTAACTGGCCACGCAGTGCTGCACCTTCCTTGCGATTCTTCATCGGCAAGCGATAACCGAGCGTGCGATTGGCAAAGCCGAGCTTGAAGCGATCGATCGTATCGCTATTTGCGATGCCACGCTTCTCCAGATAGCTAAGCGCCTCCGGCGACTGCTTCAAGGTGTCGTGGTAATAGTCGATCACCTGGGCGAGCAGATTCGCATCGCCGGCATCCGCATCCAGCGCCGTGGGCAGTTTCTTCACCGTCGAGTGTGCGGCGCGTTTGCTCGCAGCAGCGGCTAAAGGTTGATAGTCGGCCAGCAACAGCTCGGCCGCGTGCCGGAACGACACTCCCTCGACCTGCATCACCCAGTCGATCACCGAACCGCCCATTTGGCACGCGCCCAGGCAGTGCCACAGATTCGTCGCCGGACTGATGACCAGGGACGGCTCGCGATCATCGTGGAACGGACACAGACCCAGAAGATCGGCGCCGTGACGTTTCAGCACCACCCCCATACTCTCGGCCAGACGCTCCACCGCGATCTCGGCCTTCAGACGATCCAGTTGATCATCGGGGATACGGGCCATAAACGCTCCTTTTGCAGAACCGTGTCAAGGGGTTTCGAGTAAAAATAACTGAGTGGCACAGTACCACGTATCGTGGTACTGTCAACCGCGTTACGCAAAAGGGAGGTTATCGTATGAGCCACGTCGATCCATTCAGGGTGCCGGCAGTGGCAATCAGCAAAGATGAACGCGCGTTCTTCAAGCGGCTCGGAGCACGCGTCGCCGAGCTGCGCAAGGCCCGGGATATCACCCAGGTGCAGGTTGCTGAACATCTTGGGGTCTCACAACAAACGGCCAACGCCTATGAGACGGGTTACCGGCGGATTCCAGTCTCGGCATTGCCGCCGTTGGCCCGGTTCCTCGGGGTGTCGCTCGATGAGCTTGTGGGCGAGACCACACAAGCCAAGAAGCGCGGTCCCACACCTAGACTCCAACAGCAACTGGAACAGATCAGCCAGCTGCCGCGTGCCAAGCAGCGCTTCGTTATCGAGATGCTCGATACCGTCTTGCAGCAAACAGGATAAAGGACACCACCATGTCATCGATCAAAGAAGCCGCTCGCAGCATCGTCGATAACCTGCCCGAGCAGGCCACCTGGGACGACCTGATGTACGAGCTGTACGTCAAGCAGAAGATCGACGCCGGCCTTGAGGCCGTCGCTGACGGCCGCACCGTGCCGCACGAGGAGGTCAAAGCCAGGCTGCTCGCTCGCAAGTCTCAATGAGGGTTGTCTGGACGGAACCGGCCGAGACCGACCTCGAGGATCTGTTCGATTACATCGCCCGCGACTCAGCCGTCTACGCCGAACGCTTTATCGATCGCATCCTCGATGCGGTCGTCAAGCTCGCTGAGCATCCACGTATCGGCCGCAAAGTACCCGAAGCCAACGCAGAGCACATTCGTGAACTCACCGTGCAGAGTCAGCGTGTCATCTACGCCATTGACGATGACCAGGACACCATCAACATCCTCGCACTCGTGCATGTGCGTCAGGACTTACAAGGGCAAGACAACCCGCCCTGGCGTTGAGCCATGCACACATCCGTGTATGCGCCTGTCGGTAAATTAATCAGTCACTTAACGTCGACCACTGTTTGATCGACGGTTCAGCGGTATACGCTTTTTCCCTGCCGCATCAACGCACTGCGCCGACAGCGTAAGCTGCGTAGGGTGTGAACCTAATTCGGTGAGCAACGCGAGCTGAGGTGAAGGCATCGAGGGCCGCAAACATACGCTCACAAAGGCAGTGGATTACAACACGGGCAGGCACGGCGCGGAGCGCGCCGCACCGTCCGGCAGTATGCCCACCGGTATGTACCCGTAGACACCCAGGTGGACAGTCTCAGGATTCAAGCAAAGCGTAAGTTGAGACATACGCTATTCGTGCCAACTCGCAGTCAGCTAACGCCATGAGGATCACGACATCATCAAAGCTTTCGGCCGACAACAACGCATGCAACAAGCGCCGCAACCTGGAACCAACGTGGCCGTGCCATTCGACTATCTCCGTCGGTTTGCGAGGCAACTGTGACCACTCGCTAGGGATGTCTGGAAAGCCCTTCAAGCCCAACGCGTCTATTCGCTTCACCGCGTTTTGAGGTTTTGATCCAGCCAGCAACGCCCACGTTGAGACCTCCTGCTCAACGTCCAGATTCATACTGAGCAACGTCCGAGTCGCCAGATTGATATCTTCCAAGCCTTCCCGCATGTCTTCCGGGTCTGACCCGGAAGACTGTTCGATGCCCTCAAGTAAGACCGCGAGATCGGCAAGCTTTGAGAAGCGATTTTCTGCTGATCGGCCTTGATCTGCATTCAGCAATGATGCCGCAAGCACACTGCTTAGCTTCTCTCGCCAGGGCGATACCAACTTTTCGTTCACTGCCATGCCATCATCACCATGCTACGTATCATGGAGCATGCCTCGTCGGGAACTCCTGATAAGCGAGCCGCTCCCATTTGGCCAGTTCCAGAGGAGGATTCTTGCAGTGCCTCCTGACTCCGGCAACAGCAACACGCAATGCCGACTGCCGCTGAATTATCTGCATATGGTGCCCGACGTCGCCTTCACCAACCCTGACAGAACGCATGTATTCTGGAATTTTGTCCGCCGCCAACCGATTATATATTCGTCGCGCATCGGCCTTGTACTGATCGCATTTCTTATCGTCATCATCGTCGTCAGGACAATTCTCTGGATCGCCTGTAGTTGTCGACGAAGAAGTGTTCGACGCAATATCAGCCAGCTGTTGACCCGCCACATACGCGCCACCACCCGCAATCACAGAGGCACATTCTGCAGGATAGCGGAGACAGAAAGCCTCAACCGTATCCCTAGGTTTCGCCTGCAGTCCCAGCGGGTCCACAAAACTCAATGGATTCCCCCCGACGTACCCGTAGGTATTCAGGCCACCATCTAGGCCAATGGGATCGGATTCAAGGTACCTTCCCGTACTCGGGTCATAGGTGCGGTAGTAGTTGTA
>DDIP01000383.1:0-2110 GCA_002338605.1 Proteobacteria bacterium UBA1847
AGGGCAGCGTCGTCAAACGTACCGAGGCGAAGTCGATACCAGAGCGCCCTATTAACGAGTGCCTCCGAATAGAAGACTCGCTGCCCGTCCTTTATCTCGATGTCACCGACATCGGCTACAGTCGGTACTCTTTGGAATGAGGCCAGATTGACAACGTAGTCCGGTGCGTCCGTTTGTGGCCTGGCGACCTGACGGTGCTCGACAAACTCCGCGGGTTGTTTTGTGGCCACTGCCAAATCGGCGCTGGTGGATCGACGCACATGAACAATAATATTGAAGTCCGCTTCCTGCGCCTCAACTGTAAACCGAACCGATTCACTGAACACCAAAGTCAGCACTGGTCCGCCGGCGCTTTCGCCATCGTATTCCAACTCGGTCAGCCGTGCATCGTCCGCATTAGAGGGCCGAATACGACTGCTGCTGTTGACAATAAGCGGTGACACGCCGTCACAAATCGAAGTCGGCTCAAGAAATATACGCAATCGGTCGCCCTGTCCCGTCGGCTCAGAGTGCAGCATCTGTGTTCGGCATTTCAGATGGACAACGATGCTCGCCAGCGTATCGGTCCCCGATTCATTAACGACTACGCGGGCGTTGCCAATAAAGCCGGAGTCCGCCCCTGCTGGCAACACCCAAAACAGTGTCGCGCATAACGCAGTAAGGCAGCCGAGTCGACGATGAGATCTGTTAACCGAAGTGAACTTCATAAGCCGAAAAGCGAAGCTACCAGTCGTTGGAGCTGATGCGGTGACAACCACTACTGGCACAATTCAGATCATTCTGAAGGCCGTTGTGATCATCCTCGCCTGCTTTGTAGTCGCGTGCATGGCAGCCGGCACATGTTGGTTGGTACGCCGGTGACGACCAGTTCACGACTTCGGTATTGGACTGATGACATTCGGTGCAGTCGAAATTGCCCCGGTGGTCGAGCGGTTCGTATGTCAAACCAGTGTGGCTGTAGTCGACCGGCGTCCAGGCGTTCGGTATGTGGCAGAAGTTGCAGTCCTGCGCCGTGTTAAAGTGACCAGGATTCATTCCCGTCGCGGTAGTGCCGTTGTGGCACGAAGCACAGGAACCGATGACCTGGTCGTGATCGACCGTTGTCACGGGTGACCATACAGTCGTGCTGTGGCAATCCTCGCAGGCGTTGGTCGTTTGTGGATGCAGCGGGCCTTTGCCGGTCGCGTCGGCACCATTGTGGCAGCTGACGCAATTGTTGATGATATTGGCATGGTCGAAGTTGGCTGGCGTCCAGGCAACGGTCGTATGGCAATCGTCGCAGTTATCACCACTGGCGATGTGTGCCGGGTGTTTGCCAGTTGCCGTGTTGCCGTCATGGCAAGATCCGCAGGTGCCGATCACCTGTGTGTGGTCCACAACATAGGTTGGCATCCAGACGTTGGAGGTATGACAGTCCTCACACACGTTGCTGGTTTGGATATGGGTCAGCGTCTTGCCCGTCGCGTCCGTTCCGTTATGGCAGCTGAAGCAATTGCCAGTGATATTGACATGATCGAAATTCGCCGGCAGCCAACCAACGGTTGAATGACAGTCCTCGCAGTTGTCACCACTGTTGATGTGTGCGGGGTGCTTGCCGGTCGCTATGACGCCATCGTGACAATTGCTGCAGGTACCCACAACCTGCGTATGGTCAACCGTGTATGTTGGAACCCAGACATTCGGATTGTGGCAATCCTCGCACACATCGGTCGTTTGCACATGGGTTGGATTCTTGCCCGTAGCCTCAACTCCATTGTGACAGCTCACGCAGTTCCCGGTAATCCCGACGTGGTCAAAGTTCGCTGGCAACCACCCGGTGGTTGCGTGGCAGTCGTCGCAATTATTGCTGCTCGTTATGTGGGTCGGGTGTTTTCCAGTCGCGATACTTCCGTTATGGCATGACCCGCAGGTTCCAGCAACCTGCGTGTGGTCGACGGTATCAGCTGGTGCAAAGGTATTCGTGTTGTGGCAATCCTCGCAAACGTTCGTGGTTTGAATGTGATTGAACGATTTGCCGATTGAATCGAATCCATTGTGACAGCTTGAACAATTATTGACGATGCCGGCGTGGTCAAAATTCGCCGGACGCCAGCCGACGGTAGTGTGGCAG
>DDIP01000383.1:2207-11047 GCA_002338605.1 Proteobacteria bacterium UBA1847
CGCCGACGGTAGTGTGGCAGTCGTCGCAGGTGTCGCCGCTCGGTACATGCGTGGGATGCTTTCCGGTAGCGATAATGCCGTCATGACAGCTGTTACAGGTTCCGATGACCTGCGTGTGATCAACGGTGAATACCGGTGCGAATAGATTCGTATTGTGGCAATCCTCACAGAGGTTGCTGGTCTGGATATGCGTTTGATCTTTGCCAACTGCGTCAACGCCATTGTGGCAGTCAACGCAATTTCCGGTAATGTTCACGTGGTCAAAGTTAGCTGGCAGCCAGGCGACAGTCGAGTGGCAATCATCACAGGTATCGCCGCTGGTGATATGGGTTGCGTTCTTGCCGGTCGCGGTAACGCCATCATGACAGGTTGCGCATGAACCGAGTACCTGTGTGTGATCGACAGTGTCAGCGGGCACCCAGACACTGGAATCATGGCAGTCCTCGCACACATTGGTGGTTTGAATGTGTGTCGGGTTCTTACCGGTGGCGTCAGCGCCGTTGTGGCACGTGACACAGTTCGCCGTTATATTGGCGTGATTGAAATTCGCCGGGAGCCAGCTGACCGTCGAGTGGCAGTCGTCGCAGTTCTCCCCGCTGGTGATGTGCGTGGCGTTCTTGCCGGTTGCAACGACGCCGTCATGACAATTTCCGCAGGAGCCCAGAACCTGTGTGTGATCGACACTAAACGTCGGTACCCAGATGTTTGGGGTGTGGCAGTCTTCACAGACGTCAGTCGAGGAAATATGAGACGAATTCTTGCCCGTAGCTTCGACGCCATTGTGACAGTCGATGCAGTTGCCTGTGATATTGGTATGGTCGAAATTGGCAGGCAGCCAGCCAGCGGTTGAGTGGCAGTCATCGCACTGATTACCGCTGGCTATGTGAGTAGCGTGTTTTCCTGTCGCCGTTGCGCCATTGTGGCAGGTCGAACAAGTTCCGAGGACCTGTGAATGGTCGACCACAAACGCTGGATTAAACGTATTGGTAGTGTGGCAGTCTTCGCAAACATTGGTGGCCGAGATATGAACCGGGCTCTTGCCCGTGGCTGTAGACCCGTCATGGCAGGATACGCAATTGCCGACAATACCGACGTGGTCGAATACCGCTGGCACCCAGGCATTTACAGTGTGGCAGTCGTCACACTGATCGTTTGACGATATATGCGTCGGTGTTTTACCGGTTGCCTGCATTCCGTTGTGGCAGCTGACACAACTGCCGGTCAATGACGAATGGTCGACAAATGTGACGACCGTCCATGAAGATGTGATATGACAGTCGGAACATTCCCCGTTTGTTGCCACATGGCTCGCCGATTTGGCGGATGCTCGTACCAGGCTGCTCTCCGAGTGACAGCTCGAACAGGCCGAACTGGTCGGTCCGAAAGTGCCGCTCACGTGGCAGCCTTCACAGGTCACGTTAATATGTGCACCATCGAGTTCGAATCCGGTGCTGAAGTGATCGAATTTCGTTTGGGCAACCGCATCGTTCACACTGAGCAAACCGGATAGTGCAATAACTGAAAGCACTATTGGAACGATGAAATAACGAAGTTTGGCACTGATCATTGTAGGTTCCTCACTTCTTCGAAGGAGTCTGTCGTGTGACAGCGACCACAGTCCATGCCGAATTCATTGTCGTGGACATCATCAGCTCGATGGCAGCCGCCGCAGCTACCATCAATTAATTTCATTTTTTCAAGTGAACTGCGATGGCAGTCATTGCAGGCGACAGTGAGATGCGCACCCTCGAGCGCGAAGTCTGTCTGGAGATTGTGATCGAAATCCCAAAGGTCCCAGGCGACGGGATTGTGGCACCCGTCGCAACGCCCGGTGAAACTGCCGCGGTGTGGGTCGTCCTCGTGATGACAACTTGCACAGTCGGATTCTACTTCCTTGAATGCCTGGGTTTCGTGGCAGTCCTCGCATTCGTTGTCATTGTGCTTCCCCAGCAGCGGAAAAGAAGTCAGGTCATGATCAAAAAACACCGGATCCTGCCAATTCACCTCGGTGTGGCATGTTTCGCAAACTGTCCCGAGGGTGCCATCGTGCGGGTCGTCATCAAGGTGACAGGAATCGCAGCTCGTATTCAGCTCAACTTCAAAAATCGGTTCCACATGGCAGTCATTGCATGCGACTTCTTTATGCCCACCGAGCAACGGATAGTCGGTATCAATGTCGTGCTCAAACGTCGTATCCGGCCAGGCGCTAAAGCTGTGGCAGGTATCGCATTGCTCGCCGTTGTGCCCGTCATGATTGTCGTCTTCCAGGTGGCATGATGCACAGGCCATATCCATGGTGTCACTGAAAGGATCCTCGGAGTGGCAGTCGTTGCAGGCCAGTTCGTCATGCCGCCCGAGCAAGTCGAAGTCAGTATCGCGGCTGTGGTCAAAGCTCGAATCATGCCAGTCCGACGGATTGTGACAGTTGCCGCAATCGTTACCGCTGCGACCATCATGAGCATCGTCCTCAGCGTGACAGTCATAGCAGGTTGATGCCGGTCTGGGAAACGTTCGATCTTCATGGCAGTCAAGGCACGCAGCTTCAACGTGCTTGCCGATCAGTGGGTAATCCGTTGTATCGTGATCAAACTTGGCCTGCAGCCATTCTGTCGGTTGATGACAGGTGGTGCATTCGAGGCCCATGGCGCCGTCGTGAGGTTCGTCTTCGCGGTGACAGTCTACGCACGCGGACGGCGCCTCACGGTGTTTTTGGTCGGTTTTGTGGCAGTCTGAACATTCAGCTTCCTTGTGCGATCCCTGCAACTCAAAGTCGGTAAAACGGTGATCAAAAGCCGCTTCGTCAAGCATAATCACGACAGCGTCACGACCGACATGCTCGGTATGGCAGGTTGAGCACTGCTCGGTCTCGACTTCAACACGCTGTCCATGGAAACCGGTCTCATTGGTTACGTCGGCAGCGATTGCGTCATGACAGTCAAGGCACAATCTCTTTTGCGCCTTCTTGTCAAACTTCTTGTGACAAGACGAGCATTTCGATTCCAAATCAGCATGATCGCTGATAACCTGGCCTGGCATTACCAGCGTCTCAATATCCTGAGCGTGTGAATTGCTTGTCGTCACTAGTGCGAACATTGTTAGAAGACCCAGTAATATTGACTGCCGTTCGCTCATCGCCTGCGATCAGTAGACCTAGTACATGTGCACGGCGAGAACATGAAACAGGGCCGCAGCGATTAATAAGAGAAACAGCGGCATGTGGAAAACATGCCACAGCGAGAACAGCCGCTCATAAAATGCGAGCTGAGCGACTTGCCGCATCAATTTAACCTGTTTTGCAGCATAAGCATTTGCCGTCCTGCGGAGGCTCTTGGTATTGCTGCGGACGACACTGTTGGCGGCGGATTTCTCCTTTATCTCCCTGTTAATTCCCAGGTGCAGTCGAATTCGTACGACGTAGTACCTAATCGCCCACGACAGGCTGTGCCGTATGCTGATCTCTCGAGTGTGTTCATCGCCTGCGAGCTTTTCCGATACGGAATGCAATTCTGCAATGAAATTCGGAAGTATTGCCGCCAAACCCTGGCTGTTACCTACGGAGTCGGATATTTCCGCACGGAGTTCTTCTATGCTCGCTCGTTTGCCGTAGAGGCCACGATGGATTCGAATGTAGAAATATCGGCCAATAATTCCACTAATTGTCACGGCGATCATGCTGTATAAGGCAACCTTGCTGTTCAACGCGTCGACACTGAAATTGCAGTGAAAGAGAATCAGCGCGGGGCCCACGAGGCCAATAATCATGTGAATACGGAACCAGTGTTTTACCAGCCCGAAGCGACGGAGTAGTGAAGATTTCTTGCCGGACGGGTAAACGAGCAGAAGCAGCATCATCGACCCGCCGATGATGCCGAGCCAGTATCCCAGTCCATCTTCCGGATTGATCCACTCCTGACCTTTAAGCAACCAACCGAAAAGCAAAGCAAAAACCAGCGTCACGTAACCGTAGAATGCGCTGCGGGAATTGTGGGGCACCCGGCCCTTCTCGGAGCTGGCAACATTCGAAGCAGCCATTTCGTTTACTGTCGTTTCTGTCATCTTGTTCGCTTTGTATTAATCGATTGTCAGATTGATTGGCTGGTTGTCTGCAATCGTAATGGGGCCGGATTTTGCCTCGAGACTTCGCAATGTCACGGTTGCATCGCCGCCTCTGGAGATCCTTGCGGTAATCGTGACGCTAGGAAAGTCGGATAGTTTTAAGTCCGGTGTCATCGACAGACTGTCATCAAGCACGAAACTGATGGGCAGTTCAGATGCAGCCCTTCGTAATACAGCGATTGGCATTGCCGGTCCGTCAACGGCTTTTGCAAAAACAAATACGGTGTCCGTCGGATTGACGACAGTTGCAGCGGATTCCGACAATGAGACGGTGCCGGAAATACGGGATACCGCTGTGGCAATGTCGCCACCCGCCATGCTGGCCAAATCTGCATCAAACTGTCCCAATGCAGCAGCCTTTTCGTAGGCCGCGAGAGCTTCCGCGTTCCGATTGAGATGTTTGTAGGATCTTGCAAGGAGCAGCCAGCTGCCAGCGTCGCCCGGGCTTTGCTCCAAACGGGCCGCAAGGCCGTCGACCATACTGGCCACTGAACCGACTTTGTTTTCGGTCGCGGTTGCAGTTTTCATTATTGCTGATGGTACTCGGGTGGCCGCGCTTCCTGTCGACGACGGTGAGCCGAGCGCCAGGTAAACTCCGGCCGCAACAACTGGTAAGCCTGCCGTCAATGCGATAACCGTTCCTGATCGCTTTGTCAGCAGCAGTGGCCTCGCCACAAAGCCGACGGCAATTACGACCATTACCAGGGTTGCCACCCAGAATACGGCGGTCATTTCCATTCTCCACTCGACATGTTTTGCTCCAATTCGCTGGCATGACTCATCACTAGTCAACACGAAATCCGGGTAGAAAAAGTTCCGGAATGCCCGAACAAAAATAGTTTTCGTGGTTCTTGCGGTAGAATCGCCCAACGCGCGCCCATGTAACGCAGATCGACATTCTGAACGATTCGGATTTTCGCTCCAAGTGTCTCCACATGCCGACAGCGGAACGTCGAAAACGGGTCTTTCGGGGTGCTACGGTAAAAACCGTACTTCGAGTTGGAAGTATTGGCGTAGATGTTGCCCAAGTGAACGGCAAAATTCGACCGGGTTTGTATCGGCCATTCGATCCGCTTATGTCAAAAATGGTGCGAATTCATTGATCTAGGAGAGGGAGCGAGAATTGGTGTCAAGACGTGCTTTTTTGCTGGCGATTCAGAAATGAATTCATGTAGCAAGCACATTTTGTGAGTCGGATCACACTAGTTGCGTCCCATGCGGATAATCTCTGCGACAAATGCGCAAATATTTGAAGTTTATTGAGACGCCATGTTGAGCAAAGTTTTTCAGGTTCTTTTGTATGCCGTGCCTGTCCTGTTGATATTGGGTTGGTACGTTCGTCGCCACACGGCTCGGGAATCGAGTGGTCTGCAGGCGCTTGTGACTGCGAAAGAAGAGGGCATGACCGAGCCACCGACGCTGCATCCTGTCATTGACCACACGATTTGCATTGGTTGCACAAATTGCGTGGCGGCCTGTCCTGAACAGGGGGCTCACCAGGTCCTCGGCATGATAAGGAAAAAAGCGCATCTCGTTGGCCCGACGAATTGTATTGGCCATGGAGCGTGTAAGGCCGTTTGTCCCGTGAACGCTATTACCCTGGTTTTCGGGACCTCAAAACGTGGTGTTGATATTCCCCTCGTGAACCCGGATTTCCAGACCAATGTTCCGGGTGTTTTTATCGCCGGCGAGCTTGGCGGTATGGGCTTGATTCGAAATGCGGTTGAGCAGGGAAGACAGGCGATGCGATCGATCTCGACGTTGCTGAAAATGCCGCACAAAAATGAGCTTGATGTAGTCATAGTCGGAGCCGGGCCCGCAGGATTTTCCGCAACCCTGGCAGCGACGGAATCGAAGTTGCGCTATGTAACCCTTGAGCAGGAGGAACTCGGCGGGACAGTCGCCCATTTTCCGCGCAGGAAACTGGTGATGACCCAGCCGGCTGATCTGCCGATTGTTGGCAAGATGCCGTTCAAGGAAGTACAAAAAGAAACGCTGATTGATTTTTGGCGTGATGTTGAACAGAAAACCGGAATCAGAATCAGCTACAGCGAAAGCGTCGAGTCGATTGCAGCCAGTAGCGACGGCGGATTCGATGTTAAGACTAACAAGAGAAATATCAATACAAGAACGGTCCTGCTGAGTATTGGGCGTCGCGGTTCACCCAGAAAACTTGGCGTACCGGGAGAAGAAATGGATAAGGTGGTGTACAGGGTCATCGATCCTCAGCAATACGCCAATCAGCATGTATTGGTCGTTGGCGGCGGCGATAGTGCATTGGAAGCTGCGACGAGTATCGCGGCAGAAGTGGGTACAACGGTTACCTTATCCTATCGATCCGAGGCATTTTCCCGCGCCAAACCCAGAAATCGTTTGCTGGTTGAATCGATGCGAGCAGAGGGACGATTGCGCGTGTTATTCAAATCCATTGTCAAGCGAATTGAAGAGGGGTCAGTCACGATCGTTGCCAATGACGTTGAAGAAACGCTTGATAACGATGCAGTTGTCGTATCAGCTGGCGGCATACTGCCGAGCGGATTCCTGAGAACGGTGGGAATTCACGTCGAAACGAAGTGGGGTAGCGAATAAAGGCAGGCGATATCGAGCTGAATGCAGACCAGAATCCTGACACGCGGCAACGATTCGGGCGGATGTGATACAGGTATTCCGTCAGGCACTAATCGACTGTGATAATGCCATGCCGAATCGCATAGCGGACGAGGCCAGGCACATTGTTGATATTGAGCTTCTGCATGATCTGGCTGCGATGCGTTTCGACAGTTTTCGGACTGATGCACAGTTTCTCTGCGATATCGCGAGTACTGGTACCTTCGGCAATGGCCTGCAATATTTCGCGCTGGCGCGACGTCAGTATGTCCTGCGATTTCGTTTCTGCTGTCTTGCTGAGAATATGCGTTCGCATCGTGTCGCCAATTGACGGGCTGAGATAGACGCCGCCACTGGCTACCTTCCGAATCGCGGCTTCGAGTTCTTCCGGCGCTGCGTTCTTGACCAGGTATCCGCGTGCGCCATTTTGCAGCGAACGGACGACATACTCTTCACTGGCGTGCATCGACAGCATGATGACCTTGGCGCCCGGATTGGCAGCCGTAATGCGCTTGGTCGCTTCCAGTCCGTTCAGATCCGACATCGCGATATCCATGATGAAGACTTCCGCAACGTCTTTTCTTGCCAGGATGACGGCTTCGCGTCCGCTGCCTGCCTGCGCAACGACCTCGATATCCCTGAGAGGCGCCAGCAGGGCCGACAGCCCATCGCGGACGATCTGGTGGTCATCAACCAGCGCTATTCGAATACTCGACATGCCTTTCGATCACCAAGCGGTAAAACATACGGTGATATTCGTACCCTGTTTCGGCGCAGAAGTCACCTTGAATATGCCGCCAGCCAGCACAACGCGTTCGCGCATTGTGATCAGGCCGAGGCCGCTGCCTTCCGATCGCCCCAACATGACATCATTGACATTGAAGCCGCGGCCATCGTCGACTATCTCAACGCACAGGTATTCGTCTTGCTTGTACAGGCTCACGTCCAGGGATCGAGCATCGGCGTGTTCGAGTACATTGCGGACAGCCTGCTGTACAACACGAAAGCAGGCAATCGATACATCGGACGAAATGCTTTCGTCGTCAATTTTCGCATCGAAGGTGATGTCGTAGTCGAAGAATTTCTGTTGACTGGTCAGGTACCAACGCAGCGCCGACACAAGGCCGAGATCGTCCAGTGCCGCAGGCCGGAGTTCCAGGGACCAGTCACGAACGGAGTCCATCAACGTATCAATGCGGCCGATCGTATCGCGCACCGGGTCAACGTAGTTTCGCGTCAATGCAGCCGAGTGCAGGTTCATTTTCGTCGCAACCAGGTGTTGCGCAATATCGTCCTGCAAACGCCGGGCAATGATCGCGCGGTCGTCTTCGTGTGCCTTGAGAACCCGGGAAACCAGGTCTTTCATTTGAAACCTCGCGTGAATTTTCTCCGTGATGTCAACAAAAATTGCCGTAGCGCCGGTAATGCGTCCATCGGTTTCCCGGATTGGCGCAAAACTTCCACGTAGCCATCTTTCCGTCTTGTCCATCCGGACAATTCGGCAAACGAAATCGTCAGTGATCGTGGCATTCGTCAGTGCCTGAAAAAGCGGCCCGGAACCGAACTCGAATTCACTCCCGTCTTCGGAATAGAATCGTATGTGCTGCATGAATTTTCCGACCTGCGATAATTGTGACGGTAGTGCGGCGAGGCCGAACGATTCGAGTCCAGCCGGGTTTATGCTGGTGATCTCGTATTTGTCCGTAATAACGACGACGGCAGCCGGCGAATGCTCAACGGTGTTCGCGAGTTGCATACGAACGCCATTAAGTTCCGAGGTCGTGTCTTCCAGTTGATGTGTCTTTTGTTCTGCCGTGGCTGCGAGCGCATCACGTGCCTGGGTCAGTTCGCGCTGGCTCTGATCCAGTGACGCGGCCAGGCGGACAAGCTTGTCTCTGCGGTCACCTATCAAAATGGCGATGCCAAATGCGATCAGAATGCCAATACTGAGCTGGACGGCGCCGCCGGTCAGGCTCTTTGGCCCGTAGCCCACAATGGAACTGTGGACGACGAAAGCGGCGACGACCAGTGCGGCGATAATGCCGACACGCCTCCCCGAATAGCCTGCTGCAAGGGCGACCGCAGCGTACAGCATCAGGAAGGGCACCGGCGTCGGC
>DDIP01000383.1:11161-14224 GCA_002338605.1 Proteobacteria bacterium UBA1847
CGGCAGGGCGTTGCGTCGGGCCGCCTCAATCGCCAGGACGCACAGCACGACACCCAGTATCGTCGCGGCTTCCAGCCGCCAGGATCGTTGCAGATCGGCAATCCCGGGTGCGGACAGGTCAGTATTGATCTCAGGCTGCGGCACTTGTTCGCGTGACTCCCTGTGACGGATGGGTCAGGGCCCGCAATACGCCCACACAGCGTGGGAGGATTCGAGGTTCCACGCAGATCAATATGGCACCGCGACCAGGGCACCGGTATCGGGAAATACCTTATTTGACCGCCCGAGGCGCAGGATTTTGGCAATCAATAACAGTAAGTTACGTTACCGCTAAGGATTTTCCCTAGGTGCTTTAAGAGTATCCCCTATATCGGGAGACACGACTTATCCGCAAACTTGCCTTGTCCCTGGTCGCAAGCGAGTTCCCGGGTCATCCCGAGGCCCCGAAATCAAGATTTCGAAACTATGATCCCTGAAATCACTCCATACATCCTTGCCGCCGTCACGGTCTTCGTTGTGGTTGTTGTCCTGGTTGCGTCTTTGCTGTTGAGGCCGGTGCACCGCTACGGCTACAAGCATCTTTTTGAGGCCCTTCGGGAAACAACGTTTGATTCGGTTTTCCTGCTTGACGGCGACGGTCGGATCAAGGCGGCCAACGAAGTTGCCGTTGGCGCATTTGGCCAGACAATGAAAGCCATGCTCGATCAACCACTCAGCAGTCTGTTTATTCGTGAAGACGAAGGTCAATACGCGGGAGTTGTCGAGGCGGACGCCATTCTGGAACGCGACTTTTATCGCAACTCGAGAACGATCCACGCGATGGCGGTTGGTCCCGGCCAGCAGGAGTTTCGTGCCGAGGTGAGAGTTCGACCCGTGTTTGGCAGTCTGCAGCCGAGATTTGTCGTAGTGATCAGGGAAGTAATGCCGAAAATTTCAAGACGCCGCAACACCGGCGCAACCCATCAAAAATACCGGCGGATGTTCAACGAGGAGCGCCCCCCAGAGGGCGATCCCGTTGAAGTTCAACAACAGGCTCTGCAGCAATAGACCCTCGTTTTGCAGCCCGGTACCCCGCTTCTGCGGGCTCGACGCTCGCGATTCTAGGGTTTTCGAAACAGCAGCGTAAATCGGTCGGTATTGCCGCTCACCGATCGCCGACCGACTTCATATTCCAGCTCATCGTCTGCTCGAAAGTGAAGGTCTGAATACGCCACAAATTCAAAGCCTGCATCCAGCATTTCCTTAATGACCAGGACGGGATCGAGGCGTCGGCGATTTTCATTGTTCAGTGCTTCCATGTGCCGACGGGTATGATCAACGACACCGTACAGACCGCCGCTCGCGAGTGACTTGAAAACCTGTCGATTCATCATCTCTCGCGAACGTTCATCAAAGTTGTGCAGGTTCCTGAATGTCAGGACCAGATCGAGATCGGATACGCCGAATTCGAATTCGTCCAGCGCGTAGAAGCGACTGCCTTCAGGTCGCCGCATATTATCGCTGGTATTCAATACCTGCACGTTGCCAAACCCGGGGGTCCCGGCAATGTTTTCTGCTACCCGTCCGGTACCGAGGGCAACATAGAATTCACCGTTCTCCGCCAGAACCGGCGCCAGAACGCGGGTATACCATCCGCCGCCCGGTATAAGTTCGAGAACGCGCATGTTGTCTTTCAGACCGAAGAACTTCAATGTCTCGAGCGGCAGGCGATTTCCATCTCGGTCACGATCGGCCTGCGGCCGCGATTCCGCCTGCAGTGCGGCTGTTACTTTGTCGTCAATCTCGTTGGCGGCCAACGCGCAAACGGAAAAAGGCAATAGAAATGCTGCAAGCAAAACTTTCATCAGGAGTACCCCAGGCCAAGTGAGAACCTAGCGTAGCAGTTTGGCAAATCTCCTGCTATCCGAATAGCGACGAAAACACACGGCCAATGGCCGCAGGATTGGTAATTGCGACGAATATCAGCCCGCTGGCTGCGCCGCACAGGTGGGCATCGTGATTAATTCGGCCGGTGTTCTGTGTCGACGCCCAGTAGGAGTACGCGACATAGCCAATGGCGAACAATACGGCCGGGATCGGTACCGGAATCGGAATAATCATGAGCGTGGTCGTCGGGAAGTAGACGATATACGCAAATAGTACCGCTGAAATAGCGCCGGATGCGCCGAGTGATGCATACCCGGGATTGTTGCGATGCTTGTACCAGGTACAGGTATGGCTGACGACAAGCCCAAATAGATACAGCGCGAGGAAAGGAATCGTGCCGATAAAGTTTTCCATCGGGAAGGCGAAAAAGTAAAACGTAAACATATTGAACAGCAGGTGGCCGATATCGGCATGAACGAAGCCGCTTGAGATCATCGTGTCGTACTGTCGATCGCGAAGGAAGTGATACGGTCGAAACAGGCATATTTCAATTATGCGTGGCGACCGGTACAGGCCCATCAGGCTGATACCGATCGTCAGTGCCATGATGAGGGGTGCTGCAATCTGCCCGTTTTCAAACATTTCTTAGAGTCGCCCTATTCGAATTACTGTCGGCCGTGATCTTACATAATGCCAAGCTCGCATCCATGTTAAATATGGCGCATTGATTGGCGAAAGACCCGGAGCAATGGCTAAAGATACGCGGGAAACCGCCGATGATATAGCTATGTGAATTCTTATTTCCGGGGCGAGGCCTGAGTGAGTCAGCGAAACTACATTCGGCCGGCATGTTGTGCGCTGCTGGCTTTGCTCGTTGCGACCTCGTCCCTGGCGGCGGATGGGTCTGCCGCGACACCGTTTCGAAGCTACACCGTTCTTGACGGTCTCACTCAATCCAATGTTTCCGATATCAAGCAAGACCAGTCCGGTTACCTCTGGGTTACTACTGCCAGAGGCCTTAATCGCTACGATGGCAACATCTTCGAGCATTTCACGATTGCCGATGGCCTGCCCAACAACTGGCTGACCGCTGTCCATGTTGCACCCGATAACATTGTCTGGACCGGCGGTCAGAACGGTAGCATTTCGATTCTCCAGGGTGCGCGGGTTCTGTATACGGTCGCCCCGAGCGAGAAG
>DDIP01000196.1 GCA_002338605.1 Proteobacteria bacterium UBA1847
GAAAATAATCGCATAATCGCGCCGAACGCGTGACCATGAACCCCGTGCTGTAAGGAAAAAATTCCCAAAGCCCGCCCACACCGGAACCATCATTCCAACGCTGAACAAAATAGCAGTTGTTTGTATCCACCATGCGACCGGACTAAAGATGAAATGATGCGCACCAATTAACGTATAGAAAAGAATGGCGGTCCAAAATGCCAGGACACCGAGCGCGTAGGAATAGATTGGTTTACCCAGCATCCGCGGTAGCGCGTAATAAGTAATGCCAAGCACCATTGGCGTAAACCACATACCGACAGCGTTGTGCATGAAATAGCCTTGAACGACAATATTACCCATGCCGTTTTGATAGAACGGCAGGTAGCCGATCACGACAATTGTTGCCAGCCAGCAAAACGCACCCATGATGTACCAGTTGGATACGTACACCTCCGGAACATTGCGTTTAGCGATTGTTTGGTATGCGGTATAGAAATTGCACAACAAGCCCGCGGCATAGAGCACCATGATGGGTGTGAGAATTTCCCGATATTCTTGCGGGCCCCGCGTCAGTCCGACGGACAAGGTAATCACCGTCAGGACCATGCAAATATTCCACAAAATGAGGCCGGCGCGCGCGAAACCAGGGCGGTACAGCGGTGTCCTGGACGATCGCGAAATGACATACAGCGCGATTCCCATCAATGCCATCGACGACCAACCCAGCAACACAATGTTGGTATGGATGGGTCGTGCCCGACCAAAAGACAGCACCGGATACTCGAGCGCCTCCGGCCAGTACAGCTTTATTGCCGCTATCAGACCATAGGCCGTACCGACAACCAACCACGCGGTCGCGGATACGATATAAGAGAAAACCAATCGCTTGGTACCCAGCTCAAGACCGGCGGGCAAACGGCGGGCCTCGTCAGACTGGCTCATTGGATGACCTTCCTGAATCGTTCCTGTTGGAGAATGTCTTGGACATGGGCAACTATTTCCTCGCCAGTTATTTCGAACGGTATGAAGTCGATAACGCGGCTTGACGGATCCACGACATAAATGAGTGACGCATGCTTAAGTTGGTATCCAGCCGCCGTTGACGCGGGTACATCTTGCAGGACAGTCTTGAAGCGAGTTGCCGTGGATTTGAGCGCGGTTCGGCTACCGGTCAAGCCGATGAAATCCTCATGAAAGTTTTCCAGGTAGGACGCCACCCGCTCGACGTTGTCGCGTTCCGGATCAACCGAAATAAACACTGGCCGAACGTCGTCTTGGTAGCCAATGTCATACAGCGACTGGGTAACCAGCGAAAGCTTGCTCATTTGCGCCGGGCAAATCGCTGCGCAACTTGTGAACCCGAAAAACACCAGCAAGTGTTGGCCGGCGAGATCATTGTGCGTGGTCTTTTTGCCGGTTTGGTCTGTAAGCACAAAGGCTACGCGATCATCGCCGTCGTTGTAATGCAAGACTGCGAATACGGCGCTGGTCGCAATAACACCGACCACGACAGCCAGCAAGATCACGGCGCGCAAGCCAGCAGAACCGTTCACTTGACCACGCTTCCGAATTTCCAGGGGACGCTGATGCAGAATGTCACGAACGGGCCCACTATTGCGATCTTGACGATCGTTTCTTAACCATAAACATGTATTTAATATACCTTTATATCTGGCCGGTCAACAAATCCGAGCGAATTAATCATCGCTCTGGCCCGATAAGGCAGGACTGATTCGCTTAGCTAATAAGCTTTAATAGCTGGCGTCGATTCTTTGTCAGGTCAGCGATCGTATAGTCATCCAGGACCGACATGAATGCGTCAGTTGCCTGGTTGAGCGCCGTCTTCAGTGTACACTTATTGGTGAACAGGCAATCGAATGCCACACAGTCCACGATATTCAGCGTGGTTTCTGTTGCCCTGACAACCTTTCCGACGTTGATCGTGCTTGCCGGGCAACCCAGTCGAATACCGCCCCCGCGGCCCTGAACAGACTTGACGTAGCCCAATTTGGCCAGCTGATGGACGACCTTCATCAAATGGTTTCGAGAGATATTATGTGCGTCGGCAATCTCGGATATTGTCGATAACTCGTCGGGATTGAGCGCCAAATGCATCAGTACCCGAAGAGAAATATCCGTCTGCTTGTTTAGATTCATCCAGTGCATTCTGGCGCTCTGACGTCACAAAGTCGAGCCCAACGATTCATACGGCAACGCAAAATATCTCTTGATATTTTAGAGTCTCGTGACATTCGTCAACAGAATCGAGAGACAAGTGGCCGACCCGGTCTTCGGCCACCGGTGCCTTCATCATGCCCGGCCCTAGCTTGGAACCGGGCACCCGTTTTCCTCACAACCACTGGAAAACGCTGAAGCCCTGACAGTCGCCTGGTTTGCTGCATCTTTTTCGGCAATAAGCTCGCTAATCTGGGCGCCAAGCACCAGGTCCTCTTCACGTCCAAAAAGCTGCTTGCGAACGAGTCCCTCGGCGTCAATGAGTATCGTTGTCGGCGTACCTTCCATCTGATACTCCGACATCGTACTGGGGATTCGAGAATCCCCCATTTGACGGTCAATACCAACCGGGAAATCGATTCGATACTCGTGAAGAAATGCATTGAGTGCGGCTGTTGTTCCCTGCACATCTTTGTGTTCGAAGACCGTGTGTAATCCAAGCACAACAAGGTCGGACCTGCGAAAATACGCGTTAACTCGCTTTGCCTGGGGCAAGCTGTGCGAGACACATCCCGGGCACAGCATTTGGAAAGCCTCGACAAGCACCACGCGCCCGCGTAGCG
>DDIP01000197.1:0-1486 GCA_002338605.1 Proteobacteria bacterium UBA1847
GCTTTCGACGCCGGCACGATAGTAGTCCGGAATTTCGCTGTCATCGATGCCCGGAATGTACAAGTCCCCACCACCGTGTGGAATCGTCAAATAGGGACCGCCCACCCGAATGCGCGGGCCGACGACTTCGCCGGCATCGATCCGGTCCCTGAGGTCCCGGTCCAGCCAAACCATGTACGAACCGACGTGTCGGACGGTTGTGAAGCCGGCGTCGAGGACGATCTTTGCCAGTTCTTCCGACAGGCGCCGCAGGTCGTCCGGCGTTTTTCTCAGGAATATCGTGTAGTCATCTGCGTATTGCGGGAGCCCGTCAAAATGCACGTGCATATCGATCAGGCCCGGCAAGCAGGTGTAGTCACGCAGATCGATGAGCTCGACCCCATCCATCGACGGTGTCGCACCCGTCGACATCTCAACAATACGTTGGGCTTGAATGCCTACGTATTTCTCGCCACCGAGCGAGTCGGACAAACCGTCGATGACGGCACCGCAGTGGATAACGCTGTCGAATTTCGCGGCAGGCGCCTCGACCCCTGTTTTCTGGCAGGCGCTGACCAGCATGAAAGCAATCAGTAAAACGGATAAACGAATCATTGCCGCTCCTTGTTATTTCCCGAACAGTAGTAAGCTGTCAGGAATGGTGCAAGGTGTTTTGCAAACGAGGACGACGACATTCAGTCGCCTGATCGCGACCCAGGGAACAGTCCTGCTGGACGGTGGGCTGGCCACCGAACTCGAGGCCCAGGGCCTGGATATCACGGGCCCGCTTTGGTCAGCAGCCCTGTTGCAACGTGACCCCGAGGCAATCGTCAAGGCACATTGCGCGTACATCGCCGCCGGTGCGCAATGCATCGAAACGGCAAGTTACCAGGCAAGCCAAGAGGGTTTTGATGCAAATGGTCTACCCTGCCCACAGGTAGAAAAACTGATGCGTCTCGCCATCGATCTTGCCTTGCGCGCCCGGGACGACTGCGGCACAGAAGTCGTGATCGCAGCCAGCCTCGGACCCTATGGCGCACTGCGGCATGACGGCTCCGAATACCACGGAAACTACGGTGTGGACGATGCCCAATTACGGGAATTTCACCGAAAACGCCTGGCATTGTTCGATACGCCAGATGTCGATGTCATTGCGATGGAGACCATTCCCTCGATGCCGGAAGCCCGCATTCTTGATGCGCTTTTGCGCGACTGCACGACACCGGCCTTGATTGCTGTGCTTCGTCAATCCGTGCCAGGCAAGGCGATAATCGCGTACCCGAACTCGGGCGAAACCTATCACGCCGGCGATAATCGCTGGACAGGCACAGTCACGCCGGGTGACTGCGCGAGCGCGGCCGAAGCGTGGGTACGGGCAGGCGCAAAGATCGCTGGTGGCTGCTGTCGAACGGGCCCATCGCATATCTCGGCGATGGGCGCGATGCTCAACCGGATGCGTTGAGCACGATCGGTGGGATGTCGGCGGGGCTGTGTGCGATCGCGGCCT
>DDIP01000197.1:1599-5216 GCA_002338605.1 Proteobacteria bacterium UBA1847
CCGCGCCTGCAGCATTCAATTCATCGACGGTGCCGTAACCATAAGAGACACCGATCGGGCGAATGCAATTGGCGAGCGCGCCAATAAGATCGTGTTTACGATCTCCGATCATGACTCGGTCCGTGCATGCCGGATTTTCAAGAATGGCGAAGTTCAGTAAATCGACCTTGTTGGCGCGTGTGCCATCAAGTTCGCATCCGAAAATGCGGTCGAAATAATCCGCCATGCCAAAGTGCTCGACAATCCGGGTCGCCGCAATGTGTGGTTTGCTGGTCGCGACATACAACGTGCAGTCGTCGTCGCTGGCGATGGTTTCAAGTGCATCGTGGATGCCTTCGTAAGGTACGTTTTCAAGCCAGCCGATCTCATCGAAACGTTCACGGTACAGGTCCACTGCCTGCAAGGTCAGATCGTCGCCGACGACCTGGGGAAGCGATTCGTAGAGAGGCGGCCCGATACAGTTCAATAGAAATTCATCGCTTGGCCTTGGAAATCCGAGCGTCTCGACAGCGTAGATGATGCACCGGGTAATTCCCTCGAACGGATCGGTCAATGTGCCGTCGAGGTCAAAGTAGACGTGTGTTGGCATTCGCGTAGCATATCAGCATGAAGCCGATGCTGGATAAATGAGCTTGAGAATTGCGGTAACAGGATGCGGACCGGCAGGGCTGGCCACCGCTATCATGTTATCCGGGCAGGGTCATCAGGTAACGCTGTTCGAGCGCTTCGCCTCGCCGCGTCCGATCGGATCCGGAATCATTCTGCAACCAACCGGGCTTGCCGTGCTGCGTGAGCTTGGACTGAATGACGAAATACACACCCTGGGCCGACGGATTGATCGAATTCACGGCGTCAGCATGCCATCGCATCGACAGGTACTGAATGTTGACTACAGCGTGCTCGGTGACGACTATCATGGCCTCGCCGTTCACCGCGCTGCGTTGTTTGACGTGCTGTATGACAAGGCGCAAGGCTGCGATTTGACAATTCTAAACAATGTCGACGTTCAGGATGTCGCCTGTAGCGATCAGGCGATTGCAGTTGTCGACCGGAATCATGAACGACACGGCGCCTTTGATATCGTGGTTGATGCAAGCGGTGCCGGTACCCGCCTCAGGTCGCACGCGGTCCATCCAACACGTCTGCGCGAACTTGCGTATGGCGCCTTGTGGGGCGCGTTCGACTGGCCAGATGCGAACTTCGATTCCAGTACGCTGGAACAACGCTACGTCGGTGCACACACGATGATTGGTGTCTTGCCAATCGGACGCCATGCAGGCATTGCGAACGATCAGGTCGCATTCTTCTGGAGTATCAAGACGCGCGATCAGGAGCGCTGGCTGCGGGATGGCCTCGAATCATGGAAATCGTCGGTGATGGCAATCTGGCCGGAAACCCATGTCATTCTCGATCAGATCACTGCGGCCAGTGATATGGCGCTGGCGAGTTACGGTCATTGCACCTTGCGAACTCCCTTCGGTCATCGTATCGCTTTCCTCGGTGACGCTGCGCATTCGACCAGCCCGCAACTGGGGCAAGGTGCAAACATGGCGCTTCTGGATGCCTGGACGTTGTCGAAAGCACTGGAGCAGTGCAAAGACGTGCAAACGGCACTGACGACCTACGCGGCGAGCCGGCGCTGGCATGTTCGTGCGTTTCAGGCAGCCAGCCTGGCGCTCACGCCGTTTTATCAATCGGACAGTCGTGTACTTGCGCTGCTCCGTGATGGCTTGTTCGATCCGGTGGCGAAATTGCCCATCGCACGTCGCATCGTTGCGGGACTGATTTCCGGGATGCTCGGTCGCCTGCCCAGGGGATTACGGGTCTAGTTTCTTCTCCATCTCCGAGAATAGAACCGAGAAGCCATTCGCAGCATAGAGATTCATCGCGGCACGGTTGCTGTGCAACACACCAATACGCAACGAGCTCACTTTCTTCGAGCGAGCGAAGTTTTCGCCTGCTTCGAGCAGTTCCTTCCCCAGGCCCTGTCGTCGGAATCGCGGCGCGACAACCAGGTCGGAGATCAGGCCATACTCGATATCGCCATCTTCGATTTCACCGCTACTCACCCGTGTCAATACGGTGACAAACCCTGCGACCTCGGCGTCGATTTCGGCGATCAGGATCTGGCCGACAGCCTGCTTGCAACGCAACAGCATTTGCGGCACGTATTCATCGACAATCGCCGCACCGGGCGGCAAGCGCGGTTCGAGTTCTCGCTCGTAGTCCTGCAGTTCGATGACGAGTTGCCGCAAAGCCTCAAGGTGTGCCTGCTTGTCGAAAGGGATAATCACTTGCGTTCAACGATGAGGTAGGAAAGCGTCGTCGAACCGGTATTTGTGTTTTCGCGCCAGGCAACGCCATTGCTGTTGTAGAAACTGCCCGTTGCCGGGTTTACTTCCCTGATGCCGCTCTCATCAAGGATACGGACATCGCCACCGCTTAACGCGT
Source organism: Proteobacteria bacterium UBA1847 (assembly GCA_002338605.1). Classification (GTDB taxonomy): domain Bacteria; phylum Pseudomonadota; class Gammaproteobacteria; order Steroidobacterales; family Woeseiaceae; genus UBA1847. The sequence goes on from DDIP01000197.1 coordinate 4,051, forward strand.
AGCCGGCGAGGAGCAAGGTCGCGCACGCGCACGTGGTCGTTCGGATTCTTGTCGTTTTCTTATTCAAGGAACTCAAAAGTACAGCGGACGTTCTGCAGGTGAAGCAATCGAAGTATCTCCTTATTATAAGCTGCAGCAAATTCTTTGGACTGAAATGGCATCGGTGCCCTGAGGTCGGCGTGGGTATCATAACTTGGGACGATCGAGATTTTCCTCCCGCCGCAAATCGCGAAACCCTCATTGGAGGATGCTTTTAGGTTGCCGATGCCCCACACGCTGTGCTGACCCCAGCCGTCATACCAGCTGAAGAAGACATAGCTTTGCCATTTGACATCATTGGCAGCCTTGGCATGAGCCTTTGCTTGCAGAGAATCAGCGAACGCAGCGACGGACAGCAGCAACATAAACAGGAAAACCAGTGGGCTGCTTCGAAGTCCGCGGTCCCGGCTGTGACCCGACCCGTCGTTGTTCGTGGTATTCCAGTCGTTCACCTGTTGCACCGATTGCGAGGCAGGATCGACAATACAACCACCGCCATGGGTTTGGTCCTGCTCGCTGTCGCGAACGACAGAGGTCGCGATCAACGGCGGTATGTCGGATACTGACTGCATCGGGTGATTCATCGGGTCGGTACCGTATAGGAATCGATATGGCGGGGCAATAACAATGAAAATGCAAGGCGACGCGATCGTCGCATCGACCTGGAACAAGCCGTTCAAGCAGCCGACACGCATGCCTGCGAAAACTGACGTCGTCATCGTCGGTGGCGGTATCGTCGGCGTTTCAACAGCATGGACACTTGCAAAGCAGGGAATCGATGTCGTGCTTTGCGAAAAGGGCCATATTGCGGGCGAGCAATCCGGGCGTAACTGGGGTTGGGTTCGCGTTCAGGGACGGGATGCGCGGGAAGTACCAATGATGCTTGAGAGCATGCGCATTTGGGACACCTTCGAAACGGAGCTTGGCGAAGAGGTCGGTTTCACGCGCGGCGGCTGCCTGTTCACGGCGAACTCCGACAAGGAACTGCGCGGTTTCGAAGACTGGGTGAACACAGCACGCGAATACCAGATCGATACACGAATTATTGACGCCCGGGAATTGAAACGGCTGGTACCCGGATCGGCCGTCGAATGGACGGGCGCCATGTACACGCCAAGTGACGGCCG
>DDIP01000428.1 GCA_002338605.1 Proteobacteria bacterium UBA1847
CCGCCGTGCCCGCCGCCAAACGTGTATTGCCTGACGGATCCGTACTTGGGATCGATGTCGATATATCAGTCTTGCAGCTTGCAAGGGAAAGAGCGGACCGTGAACGGCGCTATCAAGAGTCACGCCATTGCCGCGTCATGATGACAATTCGCCCGGGCCATTCTACTACGCCGATCCAAACAGACTTGTTCACGACCTTGAAGGGGCGGGCTTTAACGTTGAGCATTTAGAAGTCGTTTACGTTGATGTGATGGAGGCGACGTCGGATACGGAACTGGTAGACTGGGCTCGCACGTTTGGGATGTCCCGTCTGCTTCAGCGCCCAGACAGCTGTGAAATAACCATCATCCGATCGTCAGATGAATTCGATTGGCAGCAACTAGAAGCAAGTTCTGGCGGACCGATATATCTCAGTCGGAATTGTTGACCGGCTTCGTGTCAAGCGCTCACCGATCATGCTCGGGAACGGCATTCGGTTATTCGGCCAGCACCCGGTCTCTCCAACGCTTATGCATATCGATACGAAAGACTACAGTGACGGTTATGTTTTTCAATCGTTTCACTTCTAGCCAGCTTTAGTCGCAGATCAAATGATTGCCAGGAACAAGTGCTGCCAATGTGGACATGAATGGGCTGACAAACCGATAGGGTTTGCGCAGTTTCATGCGTGTCCTGCGTGCGGTTCGGCGTACTGGGTGTGGACCGACTACCCGGATCCGGAAGCAAACGAGCCTTCACGCGAGGATTCGAAATGACAATGAATTTCCCCGCTGTCTTGGGTAGCACACCCAAGAACTCAAGCAACAAGATACTCCCTGACCTTTGGCTCAATCCCGTCGGCCAGGTGATAAACTGTCAAACGATGACTGGGGACCCAAAGCAGGGGTTGAAGTCAGGTCCTCGTTGTGGCCCTTCGTTACTGGCGGGATATCGGTAGGTAATTTGGCACATTTTTCCATTTGTAACCCATTAGGTGGCAAATTTTGGCATCCGGCAAACCGATACTCTCGATTCTGAGTGATTGGTACTTCACGTCAAAGCCCTTCGAATTGCGTCGGAACGGTGAATTGTATGAACGTTTGGGCGCCAGGTTCTATAAAAAGTACGTGCCAACGTCAGGCGATGTAATCACTCGTTTTCGAAAAAAGAAGCGGCTCAAGATCCATCAAGCTGGACGACGCAAGGCGCTCGAAGAACACGAAAAGCAAACCCGCACATGGGAATGGCGTCATCTTGTTTCGGCAATAATTTTACAGGCGTGGGCGATTTTTGCCGGATTCACCATTGGGGCGGAGCATTTCTGGATCAGCACGATGATCAACCTGGTCGTAAATATTTACCCGATTATCGTGCAGCGCTTCAATCGAGCCAGAATAGTGCTCTGCCTCGGAAGAATGCGAGCTGACAAATCGCTGTAACGCCCGCTTAACGCCACTCGAGGGATGGTCACCGGCTGCAAGGGGCCGCACAATCACCGGTCGAATAAATGAATGTAAACCGAAAGTTGCACCGAACCGGAATACCTGTGGCAAACCGCCAGCTAGTCGAGATGAAATCCCGCCGGCAGTAGTTCCGCAATGGAATATCGTTGCCACTCATTACTGTCATCCATCGCAATAATGACGGTGTCGCCATCAGCGAATTCCTGGATGCGTTGCCGACACCCACCACAGGGTGTGCACGATGACGGCTCGCCCACACCACCCACTACAGCAATTTTAGCGATTCGCTTGCCGCCTTCCTGCACCATGGCGGCAATTGCTGCCGCTTCGGCGCAACTGCCCAGGGGGTAGGCGGCATTTTCAATATTGCACCCGACGTGCATGCGGCCGTTGTCGTCAACGATGGCGGCGCCGACGGAATAACCCGAATAGCGACTGTAGGCGTTGAGCCGCGCATCTTTCGCGGCGTTGATCAGGTCTTCGTCCGCTATGGTCATGACGTTTCCGTTTTGCGCATGGGGTTGTTCGGATGTTCTGTCCATTGCAATTTCTCTGCCGTAATTTCCGCGCCGGTACGTGGGTCGATACCGGCGGTCAGCTGTTGCATCGAAATACAGCCGTCGACCGGGCAGACGCTGACACACAAATTGCAACCTACGCATTCGTCATCGATGACTTCGAAACGTCGCTCACCGTTCACCGTGTCGGTTATTGCCTGGTGCGACGTATCCTCACACACGACATGGCAACGTCCGCACTGAATGCAGAGGTCCTGGTCGATGACGGCTTTCTCAACGTAGTTCAGGTTCAGGTGCTGCCAGTCGGTCACGCTGGGAACGGCCTTGCCGATCAGTTGATCAAGACGGATCGCCTTGTCGTCGAGGAAGTTGCTCAGCCCGTCGACCAGGTCGTCGATGATCTTGAATCCATAGACCATTGCCGCCGTGCAAACCTGAACGTTGCTCGCCCCGAGGGCAAGGAAATCGACCGCGTCACGCCAGTCTGTGATGCCGCCGATACCGGAAATCGGCAGTTTCGCCGTCTCCCTGGTGCGCGCGATTTCCGCGACCATGTTGAGCGCAATGGGCTTGACCGCTTCTCCGCAGTAGCCGCCATGCGTTCCCAGGCCATCCGTGGTCGGATACATCGTGAGCGAGTCGTAATCCACCCGCATGATCGAATTGATCGTGTTGATCAATGACACGGCATCCGCGCCGCCATCCTGTGCCGCCCTGGCCGGTGGCAGGATGTTCGTGATGTTGGGCGTCAGTTTGACGATGACCGGCACCGACGCCGCCGCCTTGGCCCATTCCGTGGCCATCTGGATGTACTCCGGAACCTGGCCTACGGCCGCGCCCATGCCGCGTTCGGACATGCCGTGCGGGCAGCCGAAGTTCAGTTCAAAGCCGTCGACGCCGGTGTCCTCGATCATCGGAATGTATTTCGCCCAACTTTGCTCGTTCATTGGCAACATCACCGACGCAATCAGGGCCCGGTCAGGCCAGTCTTTTTTGACTTGACGCAATTCGTCGAGATTGGTCTTCAAGGGTCGGTCCGTGATCAGCTCGATGTTGTTAAAGCCAATGACGCGCCGGTCGTTGCTGTGCAGTGCGCTGTAGCGCGGACCGCTGACGTTGACGATGTGCGGGTCCTCGCCGAGGGTTTTCCAGACTGCGCCACCCCAGCCGGCCTCGAAGGCACGGTTGACGTTGTAGGCCTTGTCGGTCGGCGGCGCTGACGCCAGCCAGAACGGGTTCGGGGAGGCGATACCGAGGAACGTTGTCTTCAGGTCAGCCATGGTCAGTTCTTCCTCAGCGCGCGATCGATGTCGATCGCTGCTATTTTTCCGTGTTGCACCGCGCTGACCGTCAGGTCCTCGCCGCCGGCAACGCAGTCACCGCCAGCCCAGACTCCTGGCATGGACGTACGATGATGTCCGTCTACCTTGATGCGCCCGGTTTCCTGTTCCAGTGCGCCGTATCCGTCAGCGTTCAGTTTCTGGCCAATTGCCTTGAAGACGATGTCAGCGTCAAGTTTCAGACCTTCCGCGAACTCAACGGCCGTCACGTGACCGTTACCGACAATGCGCCGTGGACTGGCGTGATAATGAATGCGCACGCCGCTGGTCTGCGCCAGCGCCTGCTCGAAAACGCTGGCACTCATTTGCTCGGGCCCGCGCCGATACACCATGTGAACATTCTCGGCGCCGAGTCGCTTGCTCTGCACCGCGACATCGATTGCCGTCATGCCGCCGCCGATGACGACGACATTGCGGCCAACCGGCAGGGTGCTCTTGTCCTCGGCCTGTCGCAACGTCGCGATGTATTCGATAGCGTTCTCGACACCGTCCAGGTCTTCGCCGTCGATACCGAGTTCATTTGAGTCCGCAAGCCCGATACCGACGAAGACCGCATCAAATTTCTTGCACAGCATCGCGAGGCCATCTTCCGCTGCAAGCGGCGAGGCATTTTTCAATTCGATGCCGCCGATTGCGAGGATGTAATCAATTTCTTTTTGCGCAAAATCATTGACGGTCTTGTAGGCCGCAATGCCGTATTCGTTCAGGCCGCCGGCTTTCGCATCGCGATTGAAGATGACGATATCGTGGCCGAGCATCGAAAGTCGATGCGCGCAGGACAACCCGGCCGGGCCGCCGCCAACGACAGCGACTTTTTTGCCGCTCGATGGTGCTCGCTCGAAGAGCTGTGTGCCGGTTTCAAGAATCGGGTCCGTCGCATAGCGTTGCAGCAGGCCGATTTCGACGGGCTTTTCTTCGTGCGTGTTGCGGACGCAGGCTTCCTCGCAGAGGATCTCGGTCGGGCAGACCCGGGCGCACATGCCGCCCATGATGTTTTCACGAAGAATCGTGTGCGCTGACCCGCGGATATTGTCGCTGCGGATTTTTTGAATGAATGCAGGAATGTCGATACCGGTGGGACAGGCCGTCGTGCAGGGTGCGTCATAACAGAAGTAGCAGCGGTCCGCTTCAATCAGGGCTTCGGATCGCGACAGCGGCGGATGCAGATCGGCGAAATTCTCGTCGATCTCCGACCTGGCCAGGCGTCCCGCCCTGATGCGATCGTCGCTGCTCATGACGATAACCTAGCGCTTAACCGCGACCGGCTCGGCATGCTTCGCCTGCAGCTTTAGCGCGTCATAGTAGGAAGCAAACGCCGGGCGATCGATGTAGCGGCCAGCGCCGCGTTTGACGTTCAGTTTGCCATCGGCCCAGACGATATTGCCCTGCGACAGCGTGTACGAAGCACAACCCTTCACTTTCATACCTTCGAAGATGTTGTAGTCGACGTTCTGATGGTCGGTCTTCGTCGAGATGGTCTTCGTCGCCTCCGGGTCCCAGACAACAATATCTGCATCGGCGCCTGCCGAAACACTGCCCTTCTGCGGATAGATATTGAATATCTGTGCGGCGTTCGTGGACGTGACGGCGACAAATTCGTTCATTGTCAGTTTGCCGCTCCCGACACCGTGGTGCCAGAGCACCTCCATGCGATTTTCGATGCCGCCGGTACCGTTCGGGATCAGGCGGAAGTCGTTCTTGCCGGCTACTTTCTGATCGGCGCAGAAGCAGCAGTGGTCGGTTGCCGTCGTTTGCAGGTTGCCGGATTGCAGGCCACGCCAGAGTGCCTCTTGATGTTCTTTCGATCGGAACGGCGGACTCATCACGTGCGCCGCCGCAACATCAAAGTCCCTGTGGCGGTAAACCGAGTCATCGATCAGCAAATGGCCTGCGAGAACTTCGCCGAATACGCGTTGCCCTTCGTTGCGCGCTCGAGTGATGGCCTCAAGCGATTGCCGGCAGGAGTTATGCACGATGTACAACGGCACCTTGAGGACCTCGGCAATCCGGATCGCCCGGTTCGCGGCTTCGCCTTCGCATTCGGGCGGTCGCGACAGCGGGTGCGCTTCCGGTCCGGTCATGCCCTTTTCAAACAATTGCTGTTGCAGTCGGTAAACGAGCTCACCGTTTTCGGCATGCACAGTGCAGATGGCGCCGAGCTCCAGTGCGCGCGAGAAACTGTTCACGAGGATCTCATCGTCGGCCATGATGGCGCCTTTGTACGCCATGAAGTGTTTGAAACTGTTGACGCCGTGTTCGTGCACCAGCGTGCCCATGTCTTTATAGACACTGTCGTCCCACCAGGTAATCGCAACATGAAATGTGTAATCGGCCACCGATTTTTCAGCCCATTCACGCCATTGCCGGTACGCGTCCATGATGTTCTGCTGCGGGCTCGGAATAACAAAGTCGATGATCATGGTTGTGCCGCCGGCGAGTCCGGCTGCGGTACCGGATTCGAAGTCTTCGCTCGCAACCGTGCCCATGAAAGGCAGTTGCATGTGCGTGTGTGGGTCGATGCCGCCGGGCATAACGTACTGGCCGCCGGCATCAACGACCGTGGTGCCCCTGGGTGCATCAAGATCACTCCCGACCGCAACAATCTTGCTGCCGTCGCAGAGGACGTCCGCACGTTGTGACCGGTCGGCATTGACAACCGTGCCGCCTCTTAATAAAACGCTCATCTGTGACTCCCGGCTTCACGCCTTGCAATGAGGAAGTAGATCAGCCCTCCCAGTATCGACCCGGTGAACCATCCGTAAGTATAAAACCAGCTAAGTGCGCCGATCTTGAAGGACAGTACCGTCAATCCGACCGGAATCAGAAACGCGACAATGCCGCCGACATTCCAGGCGGGATACGCACCGCCGTCCTTGTACAACGACAACAAGTCGTAGGACTGATCCTTAACCAAAAAATAGTCAACTATCATGATCCCCGCAATAGGACCAAGCAAACTGGAATATCCAATGAGCCAGTTCGAATAGAGGCTTTCGAGGCTGACATCGGATTCGATCCAGCCGAGTTTTTTCAATAATTCCCAGCTCATCAGCAGGATGCCAATCAGGCCCGTAATAATCACACCCCGGTTCTCATTGATGTAACGCGGCGCAATATTCTGGAAGCTGTTGGTCGGTGAAACGATATTGGCCGCGGTGTTCGTCGAGATGGTTGCCAGGATGATCATCAGCATCGACAGCACGACCCAGAGCGGGCTGTCGATATGACCAATCAGGTTGATCGGGTCAGAGATTGTTTCGCCGACCAGGCTCATCGAGGCAGCCGTCAGTACAACACCCAACCCGGAGAACAGGAACATGGTCAGCGGCAGCCCGATGATTTGCCCGATGACCTGGCTGCGCTGCGACTTCGCAAAGCGGCTGAAATCCGGAATGTTCAACGACAGCGTTGCCCAGAACCCGACCATGGCGGTGAGGGCCGCCATGAAGTACGGCGCGAAGGCGGCATCCACCGGCCGGTCGGCCGGCACGGCCAGTACGTCGGACATCGACACTTTGGGCAAAGCCCAGACAATCAGGCCGATCGCGACGATCAACAGCAACGGCGCGGCCAGGGCTTCCAGATGCTTGATCGATTCGGAGCCACGAATAACCACGGCGATGTTCAGGATCCAGAAAATGAAGAACCCGAGGACTTCGCCGGTGCCGCCGAGGGCGGCCCAGCCGTCAAACAGCGCTGAGAGCAACAGGTGAATGGCGATGCCGCCGAACAGGGTCTGAACCCCGAACCAGCCGCAGGCGACAATGGCGCGAATCAGTGACGGGACATTCGAGCCAATAATGCCGAAGGAGGCACGTAACACGACCGGGCAGGGAATGCCGTAACGCGTCCCGGGAAAAGCATTAAGCGTCAGCGGAATCAACACGACGATATTGGCAATCAGGATTGTCCACAGCGCCTCAGAGACCGACAGGCCGAAGTAGGCCGTCAATACACCGCCGAGCGTGTAGGTGGGGACGCAGATCGCCATGCCCACCCAGAGCGACGCCACGTTCCAGCGTGTCCAGGTACGTTGGGCGGCACGGGTCGGGGCGATATCCGCGTTGTACCGTGGACTCGAAGCGATGTCGTCACCAACTTCGAGCTCGACGTGTTCGCCGACGGTGCGCAAGCGACTGACTGATGGCGCATCAGACATACTGTTCCCCAATGCATTAGTCGTCGGTTAGCGGGCCGTAGGTTTCGGGGCGACGGTCACGGAAGAACTGCCAGGTATCGCGAACCTCACGCACCATGTCCAGGTCGATGTCATGCACGAGCAACTCGTCGTCGCCATAGCTGGCCTGAGCCTCGATCGCGCCGCGCGGATTGACGATGTAGCTCGAACCGTAGAATTCGCCCATTCTCTCGGCCCAGGGCTCTTCCTTGCCGATACGATTGATCGCGCCGATAAACACGCCGTTCGCCGCGGCCGATGCCGGCTGTTCAAGTTCCCACAGGTACTTGCTGAGACCGGCAACGGTGGCGGACGGATTGACGATGTACTCCGCACCGTTCAGCGCCAGCGCACGCCAGCCTTCGGGGAAATGGCGGTCGTAGCAGATGTAGACACCCAGTTTCAGGTAGGCCGTATCGAACACCGGCCAGCCCGAGTCACCCGGCTTGAAGAAGAATTTCTCATAAAAGCCCGGGTCGACCTGTGGTATGTGCGTTTTGCGATATTTACCGAGGTACTTGCCATCCGCGTCAATGACCGCTGCCGTGTTGTAGTAGACGCCGGTCATGTGTTCCTCGTAAATCGGAACGACGATCACCATGTTGTACTTCTTCGCATACTCCTGCATCAGGCGGGTCGTGTGGCCGTCCGGAATTTTCTCGGCCGCTGCGTACCACTTGCGATCCTGACTGGGGCAAAAATAGGGTTGCGTGAAGACTTCCTGGAAGCAGAGTATCTGCACTCCCTGTTTACCCGCATCCTCAATGTAGGGAATGTGTGCCTCGATCATGCGATCGCGTATTTCGTCGGGCTTCATCGAGCCGTCGCCCTTGAGCGCCATCTGGATGAGTCCGCACTTAACCTTTGCCATGATCAACCCCCGTAGATCTGTTTCTTTTCAATATGTTACAGCCGAATCGATTGTAGAGGATACGCCTTTTACTCGACCGAAGTCCACGAACCGTGCATGGGATTCGGCAGGATGTACCAGCCGGAGCCCCAGTAGTCACGGTAACGTTCAACATCCTCGAGGCGATTTGCCTGTGTTCCTGCCCTTGTGCAACCGCCGGCCGGGTTGTCTCGGACGCAAGGAATAAAATCGCTCAGGTCGTCACCCACCAGCATGATCACCCGGTGTGTTTTGGCCACGTGTTGGCGCCGGGTGAGTTTTTCACGATCCCACTCCGGTCTTTCGTTAGCGAGCATCACGTAGCCGGGCTCAACATCGATGCCGAGTTCGCGCACGTCGTCAATCGTTGTCTGTTTTTGCGGACAAAAGACGTCGTTACCCTCGATCGGCTGGCAAGGACGGTTGGTCACGAAAAAAACCGTGACGCCCAACGCCCGTGCTGCGGCAACGAATTCCACAACACCGCGCACGGGCGTCGCATCGACGCCGGCACTCCATGTATCGAGTTTGTGGTTGGCAAACGGACGTTCGAACGTGAGCTGGAAATCGACATTGCTCACGACGGTTTCGTCAATGTCGAGAATGACAGCCGGCGGAAGATTCGGGTCGACGTCCTGGCCCGGCAGGGCAGTCCACGCGCTATCTGCGATCAAGCGCGGAAGGTCGCGAGTGGCTTCAGCATAAACCTGTGTGACTATAGCCTGGTATTCGGCCGAGTATTTGACCCAGGACAAACCGAGATCGCTGGTACGCTCGACTTCGTGCTTATGCACGGGGTGTGCACACGCGGCCAGAATCAAACTGAGTACAACCATTGCCAAGGTTTTCATTTGTTGCATGCCGGCTCCTGATGCCACTGGACGGCCATTCAGGTTAGCATGTTGATGAATATTCAGGGATACCACTATGAAAAAAATGTTCTTGCTGCTCAGCTGCCTGGGCCTGACTGCCTGTATCACACTGTCGCTTGGCGATGACGAAACCGCCGGTATTACATTTGTGCATCTTAACGACACCTACCGGGTCGGCACGGTCGAGGATGGACATGCTGGAGGATTCAGTCGGGTCGTTACCGTGATTCGTGATCTCAAGGATCAGGGTCGTGACGTCCGCGTCACGCATGGTGGGGATTTCCTGTATCCCTCGCTGGAAAGCAGCCTCTGGAATGGCATGCAAATGGTTGATGCAATGAATTTCATGGATGAACTCGCGCCGATGTACGTGGTCGCAGGCAATCACGAGTTCGATCGACGCACACCAAAACATCTGATCAATGCGGTCAAGGCCTCGCAGTTTGACTGGATCGGTGACAACTACGAGCTGCGCACCGGTAATGCGGATGTCGATGCGGCGCTGCGCAGCGCTTTTACGGTCGAATCGGGCGGCCGGACGGTCGGGATTTTTTCGCTAACGCTGCACGCTGATGACGGAGGCAACGAGCGCGACTACGTGCCGATCGACAAGGACTACCGTGGGATTGCCGAGGCCGTAATCGAGCAATTCGAATCCGCTGGTGTTGATGCGATTATCGGGCTGACGCACCTGCACATATGGCAGGATGAAGAAATCGCGAGGCTCCGCGCCAGTCACCCGAAGTTCGTCCTGATTTTCGGCGGCCACGAGCATGAGCCGGAGCACCGTGCCCTTACCGATGTGTCGGCCGCCGTGATGAAAGGCGCGTCCAACGCGCGCTCGATCTGGATCGTTAACCTGGATTTTGATGCTGATGGGCGGCCTGTCATCAGCGAGAATCGCATGCAGCTCGATGAGCAGGTTGTGCTTGACGACGACTACGAGGTCCTTGCGACGAAGTGGCGCTCCCGGCTGCTTGAAACGATCCCGTTTCTGGAAGCCACAGTCGGTTTTGCCGCACTGCCACTTGACGGGCGCGAGGTCACGGTTCGAAATGAAGAAAGCAACTGGGGCAGCTTTATCGCCGACCAGATGCGCGGTGCCTTCGGAAACCCCAGGGCCGATCTGGCCTTCGTTAACGGCGGAACCCTGCGCCTTGACGACTTCGTCAAGGACGACATCCAGTTCGAGGACATTGGCCGAACATTTGGCTTCAGTTCCTACCTCCGGTTCATGACCCTCACCGGTGCCCAGTTCCGGAATGTGATGCAGGCAGGCTACCGGGGATTCGGACCGAGCAAGGGCTATTTCCCGCAGGTGTCCGGTTTTCGCATCTGCGTCGATCGCAGCCGCAATGAAGGGGATCGCATCGTCAGTTTGCAGGTGCCCGACAATGGCAACTGGGTCGAGATCGATGATGACAAGGAATACAGCCTGGTCGTGCCGGACTTTCTGTATGGCGGGGGTGACGGTTACCGATTGCCGAAGGAGCGGCCGGCATCGCGTCCCGGGTCGGAACTGATTTACCTTGTCCTGGATGCGGTGCTCGACGCACAGGCTCGTGGTGAAAAAGTGGGCTGGGCGATCAATGACGAGAATCGTCGCTACCATGAGTTACTGGAAAGCAAGCAGCCCTGTTTTGAATAAAAAAGGGCGGCCTTATCAAAAAAGGCCGCCCTTCTGCTATTGCAGTTTATGCGCTTTGCTTATTGACCAAAATTGATATCAATACCCAAGCGTATTTCCCACAAGCTCGGGCCAACATAGGTTCGTTCAATCGACCGTTCGCTGAAGCTGTTAAAGACAAACTGCCCGGCACTGTTAACGTCCGAATCGACTACTTCTGGCGAGAAGAACTGTGCGTCAGTCACCTTGCCCCAGTCGTCATTCAACAGGTTACCAAGGTTTCTGACCTTGAAGAACAGGTTGCCCCGGAACATGTCACCAAGCGGGATATCCTGGCGAACGGCCAGGTTCCAAACGGTGCTCCAGCCGGTATTGATTTCATTGCGCTTTGTAAATCCTGGCGCGAGACCTTCAGCGGCTACCCAGTCAAAGAACGCTGCCTGGTCGAAGCCCGGATCAAACACAACGTTAGGGTCGCTCGGACCAGTCGGGACGTACAGCAGGTGCCGCCCGAAGAATCCGTCACCTTCAAGATCGCCGCCATTCATTACATAGCTCTGAGGCTGACCTTCATTGGCGAAGCCCTGTAGCGAGATTCGTGTTCGGTTGTCGCCGAAGAATGTGTTCTCGTAGTATAGGTTAAGCGTCAGGCGCTGCGGTGAAACCCAGTTCGATCGGGCAACACCCGGATCATTGATGTCGAGGGTTGCGACGTTATCAAAGTTGGACACGGCAACAGCCGACGTCATGGGCGAAACATCCTCGCCTTCCGTCCAGGCGTAACCGAACTGGGCCGTGAGGCCCATCTCGAACTCCTTCGTCAATACGAAAGACAACATGTTCGATTTTGGCGACCCCGAAGCATTTGTCAGCATGAGGTTGTCCCGACCATTGGTGAAGTCGTAAATGGGGCTGCCCGCTGATGTCATACCGATAATGGTCTGTGACAAGTCAACGTAATAGGCGGGATCGTAACCCTTGGTGTGCAGGTAGTCGAAATCCAGTTTCAAGTCGGCCCAGGGCATATCCCAGGTACCGCCTGCTGCAAACTTCCATTCATACGGTTGTTTGTAATTCGGATCGATCATCACCAGGAATGAATCGTTTGCGTCAGCCGGCGTGACGGCAAGTACGGCGTCAACCATTTCCTGCGGAACGTCAAAGCCAGGCCTCATCTGGTCAGACAACACCAGTGAATCAGCCATGCCCGGAAGTACTGTCGCCGAGTCAAAGTAGTTGAACTGGAACTGAGCGTTGCTGAGTCCGTCGTTGCTCCATGCATTGGAGATCCAGACGTTCGGGTTACCGCCCGAGTACTTTCCAATTCCGCCGCGCAGCGTCAAGTCGTCTCGTACCCCCCAGGTGATTCCCAATCTCGGCATCACCAAGCTGAGGCCGTCGATGTTGGCGTCGTTCCTCAAACCGCCGTTTGCATCAGCGAAGGTCTGATTGAATTTCGGCCGGTCACTGCTCTCGAAGAACTCGTAACGCAAGCCCGCGACGACCGTCAAATTGTGCTGATCGAAGAACATTTCATCCTGCAGGTACAGGCTGTTCAGCACATTACTGAACGTGGCTGCCGCATCATTCGCGTTATTCGTG
>DDIP01000074.1:0-6961 GCA_002338605.1 Proteobacteria bacterium UBA1847
ATGGGGGCCCTGCCTGATCCGGCGGTGGGTGGCGTCCCCGGGAAGTCGGTCAACTTCGAACGCGATCGCGGCGATTCCCACCGGGAGTCCGGTCGGGGCCGGGCGCGGAACGAGTCCGGATAGCTGGTCTATTTCGAGCAGGTTGCGTCCCGCCAATTGCAGCGCGGCCACCGGGTGCCGCGCGTCGGGTGCGAGGTCATGGGCCTGGTTGATCACCGTGATGCGGGTATCGAAGGTATGCCCCGTGTTGCCACTGAGTTCGGAATACATCGCCAGCGTGCGTTCGCGGTCTTCGGTGAATAATACGCAAATGAAGAGCCGGTCGACGGTGGAGCGCGCGGTCGGCAATTCAAAGGGCGGTACCGGACTCTTGATCTCGCTGAGGTAGATCACCTCCCCGGCGGTGCCGATCATCTGCATTGCACGAATTTGATCGCTGACGTCGAGGTTTGCCGGTTCTCCGATGATGTGGAATGCATTGCCGTCCAGCGTGTCGCGCAATCCGTCGACGTTGCTGACGTTGATTTCCAGCGAATACCATCCGTAATAACGAAACGGGTCCAGACGCTCGCCGCCGGGCGACTCGATGACCTCCAGCCAGGGCTCTCCCACGGCGTTGGCGAGCCAGACGGTGCGGCGTCCCACCAGCTGCGGTTCTCCGAATGCATCGGCACGTTCCGGCTCCACGGTCCCGGCGAGGACGGGTTCGTGGTGCAGGTTGTCTCGCCACCTGGCGACGGTCGTGTCGAGGTCTGGTGTGCACAGGGTGGCGCTGAGCGCGGGTCCAAGGCGAGGTGCCGGCATGGAGGTCTCCATTAGGGTTCTGGCTTTTTTAAAAGTTATATCATTTTGTTCATAGTGCCGCCGCCCGGCAGTAAAGGCTGGCGATTTCCGCGCCTGGGCAGGCAGGGCGCCGCGTGCGGTTCCCTGACTGTCTGATACCCGTAGGACCGGCCGCTCGAACTGGAGCTGGCGCCGTCTGTTGCAGGTCCCACGGTCAGTCGTCGACGGTCAGGTCCATGCGGTATTGGAAGCGTTCAGGGTGATAGAGGACCCGCAGGTAGTCCATGACCTGTTCCTTTTTGCCGATCTGCTTGTACGACCGGCGAGTGAGGCTCAGCAGCGGTGTGCCGGGTTCCACGCCCAGCGCTGCGGCGGCTTTTTCCGGCGCGCCAACGGCGCTGAGTGTCTGCTTTACGTGCGTGATCTCCAGGCCATTGTCCCGGAAATACGACAGCCGTGGCGTTTTCTCGAAGATTTTCGCGCTGCGTGGCTTCTTCACGCCAACGGTCCAGCTAACGTAGTAGCCGAAGCGCAATCCATCCCGTTCGCGCACGCGCTCCAGATACAGGGCCGTTTCGCCGGGGTCCAGGCCCAGTTCATCGCGAACGTGCTGTGACGGTTGCAGCTTGGCACAATCGAGGACGATGGCGCGCGAATTCCATGCCATGGACTCGATTTCCTGCAGCATGCCGATGAGGGGCGCATGAACCGGTTTGGGCTTGTACTGGTAAATGACGTGCGTGCCCTTTCCCCGTTGGCGCTGCACCAGCTTCTCTTCGGCCAGTTCGTCCAGTGAACGTTTGGCGGTAATTCGTGAAATGCTGAACTCACCGGCCAGTTCTTTCTCGGTCGGCAAGCGCATGCCTTTTTCGAAGGTACCGTCCAGAATCGAGGTCTTTAGAATCTGGTACAGCTGAAAATACAGCGGGGTCGGAGAATCGGATTGGAGCAGGCGTCTTTGTTTCTCGCTGAAAAGGGATTTCATATCCGGCGCACGTGCGGCTGTCATAGTTTCGCTTTATCCTTTGCTGCCTTCGTGGAAAGGCCATAATGATATATTTAATTTGGATTGTACCTGACTTGCCCGTGCCGGTGTGTCCCATCGTGGGATAGCGTGGACGTGCTGGTGCGATGGAATTTGTTATGGAAAATAATGACGCATTCCTATATCTTTAAGCCAAAATAACGGGTCGGGGCTTTCCGCCCCCGCTCGATTCAATGGAAAACGGACTTATGATTATTTCCACGTTACCGGTGCTCAAGTGGCTGCACATTCTGGCCATGGTCTACTGGCTTGGCGGAGAATGGGGTGTCTTCCAGACTTCCTTCTTCGTCGTCAATCGCAAGTTGTCGATGGACGAGCGTCGGCGCCACATGCAAACGGCGTACAAAATCGACATTCTCGCGCGTACCGGCATCCTGCTGCTGTTCCCGCTGGGTTTCCACATGGGAAACATCTGGGGCGTTCAACCGTACGGCGGTGTCTGGCTGTGGGTGAACTGGATTTTCTTTGGGGGCTGGATCGCCCTGTGCTGGGCGGCGTTTTTTTACCGTGAGTCCGATCGGGGTATCATGCTCACCCGCTTCGATGAGCGGATTCGATATGTCTTCATTCCCCTGATCCTGATTGCGTCGGCGTCTTCACTGCTCGGTTATGGGCCGTTCGAAGCCGGGCCCATGCAGAAATGGTTTTCGGCCAAGGTATTCGTGTTCGGTCTGTTGTTGATCATCGGGTTGAAGCTGCGCTTCATCATGCGGGAGTGGACCATGCTGTTTCGCGTGCTGGACGAAAACCCGGATGACCAGCAGGCCGAACAGACGCTGGCGCGTTCGATTCGGGTGGGCCGCGGGCTCGCCTATTTTTACTGGATCGGTATCGCGACTGTGGGCTTCTTCGGCGCGGTCAAACCCTTCTGAACGAAACGATCACCCCGGGCGCCGCTGCGCTTCCTGGACCGGAATCTTCGATCAACTGAAACGACACTGGAATATGACCCACAAATCGATACGCGGAACGATTCGCTATACCAGCACCAAACCGGAACGGATGGGCGAGGAGCGCGGGCGCGAGTACTTCACCCTGACGCAACAGGCAGACGGTACCGACGTGCTGCTGGCCCACTGTGAAATCGACGATGCGCCCAACGTGGTGCGGGACGTGAGCCTCGCGCTGCGGCACGCCGATTCCAGCCCCCTGGATTGCTCGGTCCGCTTGACCGTCGGTGACGGTTTCGAAGGTAGTGGATGGATGCGGTTCGGCGACGGGTTCGCAGAGTGCGAAACCTTCAGCGCCCGCGATGGCAGATTGAAGCAGACGGTGGAGACACCGGCAAAGGTGCGATGGCTGCAGGCCCATCCGATTCTCGGCGATGCCCTGCTAATGAAGCTTTATGACCTTTCGCAAGGGCCGGGCAAAACGTTTTTCGACGATCTCTACCTGACATCACCGGACCATCGAGGCGCCACCGGACCCCTGCTGTTCGGCACCGGGTTTTCGATCGTCTACCTGGGCGAGGAAGATATTTGCGTGACAGCGGGCGATTTCCGCGCCCGCCATTTCCAGGTCACGGACACGGCCGGCAAATTGCCGGAGGAACACCCACCGTACGATGTCTGGTGCACGGCGGACGATGATTACCTGCTGCTGCGCGCAGGAGCTGGCGGCTACATGCAGACGCATTACGAATTGACGGAGCTCTGGCGCGCGGAGTAAGGCGTCGCCAGGCGAAGGTTTGTTCCCCTCGGGAATGCATTCTGTAGTCGCCGGGTGATCTGACCGGCGCGAGTCGGGATCGTGGTTAATCGTTAGCGGCTGGCTGCTCGGCCTGCTCCGCCCGGCGGCCGACATGAACTAACCGACCACCCAGACCTGATCGCCCGTGCCGACACCCGCTTCGCAGACGAGACCTGGTTCCACACGGTACAGGAAGGGCAGTGTCCGACCATCTTCATGCCGTCGATCGAACTGCTCTTCGGGCGCGGCGCCGAACGCCGTCATGGCGTGGAGCTCACTATCCGCTATTGACGAGTCCACACGATACCGTATCCGGCCCGATGAGGTACCGGACGTGCTCCCGTGAGGGTACGCTCGAGCGCTAACCGTTCTGTTGGATCCGTCCCCCCTGGTGCGAAGCGAAGCCTTTGGGTAGGCCGGCATCGGCCAGGAAGCCGTACATGGTTTCGTTGGGCACGGAGGCCTGCACTTGGCGGCGGACCTCGAGCAGCTGTTCGACATCGATGCCGGTGCGCAGTCCCATGGCTTCGAGCATCCAGACCAGGTCTTCGGTTACAATGTTGCCACTGGCGCCCGGTGCATACGGGCAGCCACCGATCCCACCGAGCGAGGCGTCGAGAGTCGTAATTCCGAGTTCAACCGCCATCAGCGCATTGGCCAGACCTTGTCCGCGCGTGTTGTGCAAGTGGACGCCAGTCATCCGCTCCCGCCCGCAGTGATTCCAGATTTCCTGTGTCAAGCGCTTGAGTTGTGCCGGATTTCCGTATCCGGTGGTGTCGGAAAGCCCGACCTCGTCAACCCCCAGTTCGATCACTTTTTCGGCCATGCGAATGACCCGGTCTTCGGGTACTGGCCCTTCGATCGTGCAGCCAAACGCCGTGGACAGGCCGACTTCCAGCGTCGGGCGCCGCTCGCGGGGTACGCCGCCCAGGTAGCTGACGCAACGGCCGATTTCCTCGAGCATTTGTGCGTGGGTCTTGCGCACATTCTTCAAGGAATGGCTTTCACTCATCGAAAACGGAATCGAAACCTTGTGGGCGCCCGCATCGACCGCGTTTTGCAGCCCTTTCAGGTTGGGTACCAGAACCGCGATTACCAGTCCCTTCAGCTTCCGGCTGAAGGCGACCACCTCGGCGGTGTCCGCCAATTGTGGAAGCAGCCTGGGCGGCACGAAGGATCCCACTTCGATTTCGCGGGTGCCGGCGTCAAACTGGGTCTCGATCCAGGCGCACTTGTCGGCTGTGGGCATGATGGTGTCGATGCTTTGCAGTCCGTCACGGGGACCGACTTCGCTGATACGGATATCGATTGTCTGGGTTTTCATGGCAGCTGTCATATAAAGAGTTAATGTTATATTATAATATCAACTGTGGCGTCACGCACGGTGCGTGTTCGTCATGACTCGTTAACAGGGTGATCGTTACATGCAATCAGACTGCAAGCCTCTGAGCGGTATTCGTGTTGTTGAGTTTACTCATATGGTAATGGGACCGACGGCCGGCGTCATACTCGCCGACCTGGGGGCGGATGTCGTCAAGGTGGAGCCGCTGGGCGGTGACAAGACGCGGCGCCTGCAGGGCTCGGGTGCAGGCTATTTTCCCATGTACAACCGCAACAAGCGGAGCATTTGCATCGACCTCAAATCCGAGACCGGTCACGAAGTCGCTCTACGACTGATCGACAACGCCGATGTATTGATCGAAAATTTCCGGCTGGGCTCGATGGAGCGTCTGGGATTTGGTTACGAAACTCTGAAGTCGCGAAACCCGAGGCTGATCTACTGTTCACTGAAAGGATTTCTTTCCGGCCCGTATGAAAAGCGCACGGCACTGGATGAGGTCACGCAAATGATGGGCGGCCTGGCGTACATGACCGGATTGCCCGGACGTCCCTTGCGTGCCGGCTCGTCGGTCATCGACATCACCGGGGGTATGTTCGGCGTCATTGCCGTCATGGCCGCTTTGGAGCAACGCCATGTCACGGGAACAGGCCAAAAAGTGACCAGTTCATTGTTCGAAACGACGGCCTTCATCGTCGGCCAGCATATGGCTCAGCAAGTTGTGACGGGTGAGGAGCCGCCGCCTATGTCGATACGCCGGTCCGCGTGGGCGATATACGATATCTTCGAATGCCGGGATCAGGGGCAGGTTTTCGTCGGCGTGGTCAGCGATACCTTATGGAAGGCGTTTTGCAAGGAATTCGGTCTCGAGGCCCTGGGTCAGGACGAAAGCCTGGTGACCAACAGCGACCGTGTGACGAACAAGGAGCGTATCCTGGATGTCATTGTGCCTCTGTTCCAGGGCTTGACGGTGGACGAAGCCTCTAATCGCCTGGAGCATGCGGGGATTCCGTTCGCGCCCATTAATCGTCCCGCTGACTTGTTCGATGACCCGCATTTGAGCGTTGCCGGCGGATTGGTGGAAGTAACCCTGCGCGGTGGTAAGAACGACGGCCGGACGGTTCACTTGCCAGCCTTACCGCTGGAAATGGCGGGTGAGAAATTAGGTGTCTGGCGCGACCTACCAGAGCAGGGAAGAGACACGGTCGCAGTATTGCGCGAAGCCAAATACTGTGACGCCGAAATTGAGGCGCTGCTGGAGCAAGGGACTGTCGCCAATTAGTCGCCAGTAATAAGAATGCCAATAGGTCTTGAAAAGCAGATTGTCAGGCGGAAAAAGGTCATACAGGCTTAGTGTACCGGGATATTTTCAGTCGCTCTGCGGAAGGCTGTGGAGCGGTACGGCTTGTTGTCCATCGTTCTCGCATCCCCGGTCTTTACCAGTTAAGTGTTTCCCTGCTACGACTGCGGCAACCCTAGTGCGCCAGGAACCTCCACCCAGCAAGCCGGCTTTCGAATTCATTAGTGCGCCTCGAGTAGTCGATCGTGATCCCCCTGCAAGCGGTTTAAATGGGTGAGCATGTCGCGCATTCTTTCGGCAAACTGCAACCGGGCAGATATTCTCGCGGCATCGTCATCGTCAAACGCCCCTTCGTGATCGGCGTATTTGAGCGCGCTTTCCATCAACGGGAGCGACACGGCTGCATCGGAACGAATCTCGTCGCGTTCCCGCAATTTCGTTGCAGACTTGAGGCAACTTCGAAGTAACACCGACTTGTTGCCGGTTTCGAGCGCGGCGTCGTCTATGCTCTTGAGGTGTCGTGACACGTTGTAGTAAGCTTCGAATACGGACCGCAGAATTGCAGGGGCGAACAACGGCAGAGATGCCGAGGAAAACGGCGACTCGCCGCGCCTGATGCGTTGTCGCCAGCCGTCAAACCGATCATCCATCTCCTGTCGCACGCGCTCGCGGAAGACGCCGGCCGGGCTGAGGAAAAATTCATATTTCAACAGTTCCCGACAGGCGGACACTGTACCCAGCGCAATCTCGTTCAGATCTCGGCCAGCGTCCGCCGTTGCCGAGGCTACCGCGAATTCTGCGGCGG
>DDIP01000074.1:7075-7675 GCA_002338605.1 Proteobacteria bacterium UBA1847
GGCATGGACGAGAAAGTAGTGCGCAACCGTATTGCGATAGTAGCTGGCCGCAAGATGTTGACCGTCCGCGATCGTCCGCGCGGCGTTCTGTCCGTTGATGGTTACTCGGAGCGTACCGGTGTCCGTTAGTTCATCGAGCACGCGATGCAACGATTCGTCCGAAGTCACATCGAGGTTATTTGCAATGGGCAGCGATCGACGCTCGATGACGTATTGAATGCTGTCGATCGACCGACGAATTTGTGCGAGCGACAGCGGTTTCGGGTCGGCTCCAAGCATCGTCAATGCAATGAGGCTCGTCGAAGTGATCGGGTTGGAATGTTCGATGCGCCGACAGACTTCCCAGGCGAGTCGCAGTGTCTCGATTTGCGCGGGCGCGAGACCTGCAGGAATCAAAGCCGCCGGTACGTCAATGTCGTCGGCAAGACTTAAAGGTTGGCAAAAGCGTACGTGAATGCGGCCTGCGGAGCGCTTCATACCGAAGATATAGCCGAGGAACCACGCGAGCGACTCTTTGCGCTTCGGCAAGCCTTGTTGCATCGCAATGTAGTCATCTATCTGAACCGCCCCGGCTTTCCCGGAGGCTCCATTTCTTGAGAG
>DDIP01000427.1:0-1140 GCA_002338605.1 Proteobacteria bacterium UBA1847
GCGAATGCAAGAATGGTGACGGGAGCGGTTTGCAAGTGCAGCGCATTGTTAGGCTGCATAGTGCACCTTATTGCAGAAGTGCGACATTTGTCAGGGACCTAAGAATAACGCCCGTAAGGCAGGCGACGATAATTGCCAGAAATGCCGCGGAAGCGTTACCGATTGGATTTGCAACATACATATTCAGACAGAATTGTAGGATTGCCATTATCACCACACCGATCGCTAGCAGTAGTGCGACATAAAATCTTGCATTGGCACCTTCGATTGTATTCGGATCGGTAAATTGGCTTACGACATAAACAGTGCAAATGATAATGACAATATAGATCGCGCCGGTAACGAGAATCATGGGGCCACCGTTAGAAAGTGCACGCTTGATCATGATTTGTAGTGTCTCGAATACGCTCGCAACATGACGTCAAGGAAGGGTCGACTGTGCTGCCTAACGTTTAAGCTAACACGCACTTGACGCAGATTGCCTGGAGCGACAGCGCAAGGCGGGCTGGGTCAAGTGGCGGGTGCAGCGCATTGTTAGACGTCATATGCGCCGCTGCCAACGGGTGGATTCTCTACGTAAATCTGCGATTGCAACGACAAGCGTACGATCCCGATAATTCTTGAAGAAGATGCCATACGGAAATCTTCGTAACAGCGCGCGGCGAGCATCTCGATACACTACCGGAAATTGACCCCGCGATGCCTCGATTCGCGATACGACTTGTTCAAAATCTTCAAAGAATCGAGTTCCAAGGCCCTGCAATTGCGCCTCGTACCATTCAATTGCATCGATCAAGTCCTGACTTGCGGCGGGTCGAAACTGGACCGGAATCACGACAATCGTTTTAGAATTCGGGCTTTCACTTCTTCCCACGGAGAGCCAGCATCATCTCCCGCTTCTATTGCGTCCAACCTTTCGTCCAACAACTGTTTTTGTGCGTCTGTAACTGGGATATTGGACGGGTCCACAACCAAGCTTTCCCAAAGGGACTGGATCAGCTCCAGTCTCTCCTCGACATTCAGGTTGTCTATTTCGATCGCAGGACGTGACATGTTTGAATTATACCGCGCCTCAAGTCCGAGTGTAGTAGCGAAATTACGTAATATCGGTGAATTGACGTCTAACGTTAAGCTAACTTG
>DDIP01000427.1:1318-3172 GCA_002338605.1 Proteobacteria bacterium UBA1847
GCAGTGACTTGTTAGGCTGCACAGCACGATCTACTCAAAGCAATTTATCAGTGACACCCAGTCTATCGGAACCGCGCTCATAGATTTGAGGAAAAGACCATCTTGAAAAAGAATTAGCTCAAACCGATCGAAGTCCAGAGATCGGTCCGGTTCTTTGTATCGAACCTCAACACCCAGGTGATTGGATGTCGGTGTTGATACTAGCTCCCATTCCTCAAAAAATGATGCTCCAGAACTATGCTCACCGAATGAGAGAGTTGCAAAAGGCACAACCGCAGGATTTTCGCTGTCTCCGAATTCGACGCTCCAGTCGAACCAATTTTTATTGGTATCTGATTCAGAAAAGTGCTGAGGAATTATTAGTTCGCGACCAAGTGCAGTGACTGTTCGCTTTTCTTCGCCGGGCTGTGCCGTGCAGTCGAACTGCAAAGTTTCCGGTAATTCCGACATTGCAGGATCTAATGATCTAAAGGGTACATCTGCCAGCGAATTAGCACCGAACGAGAGAACTGCAATAATCCCGGCCCTGTATAGATTCATCCGCTGCGGCCTAACGTTAATTAGTCGCCTGAATCGCAAATGCCGATCTTGCGAAAAGGCAAATAAGGAAGCCGATTTGGCTGTAAGTACTTGGGCTGGCTTCATTGGCCGGGAGATACATTGACGAAAAATGGCATTCCTGTCCAGTGGCGGGGCCAGGTGTGATCATCCAATATTCCTCTGGTAAACCGGCAAGTCGTCGCCAATAGCGAGCCAGGCAGGCTTGTCGCAGGTCCAGATATGAGCTTTTAGTTTTGGGAGGCTCGAATCCTCAAGCGTATTGAGGGTGAGATCAATCTCGCCGGGACGTTTTTCGCTCTCGTAGGAAATTGATGATCCGCATGTTGCGCAGTGACCTCGTGTAACGCCGGGTGACGAGCGATGCCAGTGTATGTCGCCCTGCAGAATCCTGAACGTGGACTTCGAGTACGTTGCCCAGGCGACGACGGGCGCCCCCGCAGCGCGCTGGCAACTTTCGCAATAGCAAAAGCAGGCGAACTTCTCTGGGCCTTGCACTTCGAATCGAATCGAGTTGCAGAAGCAGTGACCGGAAACAGTGCTCAATTGACTTATCCGTCAGAAACCTAATGGCGCCGGTATTTGTCAATCAACTGACGTCGTTACTCACCGATAGTCAGCGAACAATCCACCGGTTCAGTATGACCGGAGTACCCGCCTCAAACACACTCTGCTCCAACGGCAACTCGACGTAGCCATCGGTCGCGGAGAGCGATGCGAAGTCACCTGACGTATTGGTCTTCACAGGCATCGCGAGCACCTGGCCGCCGGCGCTGGAGATCAGTTTCACCGGTTGAAAGCAGGTCAGTTTCGGTTCGAACACGATCCGTGCAGCGAGTGCCGCAAATTCGGGGGGGGCGACCGGCATCCCCGCTGCTTTTTGCAGTGACGGGATGACGTACTGGCGACAACAAACCAGTGCCGATACCGGGTTGCCCGGCAACGCAAACACGAGCTGGTCCTTTGGTCCCTTGCCAAACCACATTGGTTTGCCGGGGCGCTGGCTGATGCGGTGAAAAACCTTTTCAACACCAAGTTCAGCGAGCACCGCCGGAACGAAGTCGGCCTTACCCATCGATACACCACCGCTCAGGATCAACACACTCGCCTGGTCAAGGTGCTGCCGAAAGCGTTCACGCATAATGGTGACGTCATCAACGATGTGACTGTGTTCAGCATTCCGGTAGCCGTAGCTTTCCACCATCGCGACAATCGCCGGTCCGTTAGACATGCGAATCTGGTGCGCTTCGATGGGCGCTCCTGGCGCCACCAGTTCATTGCCGGTCGAGATCACGC
>DDIP01000016.1:0-3341 GCA_002338605.1 Proteobacteria bacterium UBA1847
CTCAACCAATGGTTTCATGCCGGAGAGATTGCGACCGGAATTCTTTGCGAGAACGATGCCCATCATCAGCGCAATTATTGTGACGAGCCCGCTGTCGGAGCAACACAAAGCCGCGCATTCCTGGATTACAGGCGAGACTGCTGCCAATTCGAGGCGCGTCCTGAATTATTTTCGTCTGTTGCCCGACAATCGATTCCTGTTTGGTGGGCGCGGTCATTCAAGCGGCCACTCGGACGGTGAGCGGAAAACCTACGCCCGACTTGAGTCGGTATTCAAAACCATATGGCCGAAGTGGGCGGACCTGGCGGTCGACTACCGCTGGCACGGGTTGATATGCATGACGGGCTCGATGTGCCCGTCGATCGGCCGGCTTGAAGACGACAAGAGCGTCTGGTTTGGCTACGGCTACCACGGCAACGGCGTAAACACCGCGACCTGGGCGGGAAAAAAATTGGCGGACTGGGTTGGGTCTGGCGCGATGCCTGATCTGCCTGAAATCGTTCAGGGCATGGCGAAAAGGTTTCCGCTCGCCAGTTTGCGGCTCAAGTATTTTCGTTTGGCGATCGGGCTCGCGTCGTGGATGGATCGTCGCGGCTGATCAGAAATTGTAGACGAATCCCAGGGAGACAACAGGCCAGGCTTTGTAGTCACTGACTTCGTCTTCAATCTGCACTCGCTCAGTTTCCAGCGCGGGACCGAGCTGGTTCTGGACGGATGGCGGAGCGCTATCGAACCCGGTTGCAAGCAACGTGACTGATGGCTCACCTTGCCAGAGCACCCCGAAATCGAGGTTGAGTCCGACCTTGCCAAAGATTTCGAAATCATAGCCGACGCCAACATATGGCGAGGTGCTGTCGAATGATGTCACGCTGACCAGTTGGCCGACATCCGCGGCCGAGAAGGTGTCATTGCCGATCGTGAAACTGGCGCCGGCGGTATCCTGGCTCGTCATCTGCACTTCGTTGCCATTCTGGTAGGCACCAGCCGTTATGCGGAAAGGGCTCAGCGGGAATCGGAAGTTGCCGGTCAGGTAGTAATTGTCGAGCGCGAACGTCGCGTCGTAATTGATGCCCGCCTGGGACCCGGATGTGTCGTAGTCGTACTGGTTGGCACCAAGACGCATGTCGATCCACGGCAATGGACTCCACCGGCCTTCAATGCCAAGCCCCAGCGTTCCTGCCTTGAAGCCGACGCCGAAGTCGGCGTTGGCCGTGCCGCACGCGGCCAGCAGCAGCGTGACGAGCGTCGCTTTGCTTTTTAACTTGCTCATTTGAGTTCCCGGTTTGCCCACAGCGTGAAGCCAGTTCGCAGCATAAGCGCAGCGGAGGAATTCGACTGTGCGGCAGATCACAAGCACGACGAGCTGCAACAATATGTTAAATCTGAAGAGTTTCCCCGGTTTTGAGGACGGCGGGGAAGTCTGCCGCCGCCTACAGTGAGAGTGCGCAGGAAGCGCGAATCATTAAACAACAAGGAGATTGAAATGCGAGAGTTAACAATGAGCGAGATCGGCCTGGTATCGGGTGCCGGAGATGAATGTTCCGGTGGCGGCAACGAATACGGCGGTGTATCTGAACCCGAAAGCGTTGGCGATGACATCGTCGCGATTTACGAGGGATTGGTTTCCGCGGCCTCTCATATCATTGAGCGAGTGGCCAATTCGTTCTAGAAACCTGCTATCGGGGCGCGTTTCGCGCCTCGGTAGCCATTCTCCGAATGAGCATTGTTAGAATTGCCACTGATACAACGAGGCACAGCATCGCAACTGTGCCTGGTATCAGCAAAGGGACTGAATCAGCAGGCGGATTCCACCGACCGTTCAAGCACCGCCAATCCAGTTGAATTAAAGCATTGATCGTTGCATGACTGATCAATGACGGCCAGAGCGATTTCGCGACCCAATACTGGGTACCGAATATCAGCCCTGCAACAAACACGAATGGCCACGACGTGTACCGGTGAAAAACAGTAAACACGATGGCGGAGACCAGCACCGACAGTACGGCGCCACGATGGCGCAAAACACCCTGCACATAACCACGATGAATTGTCTCTTCAACGAATGGAATCAGGCCTGCCATGACCACCAGGCCTAACGCGATCACGACAGTTGAAGGACACTGGAAGTTCAGTACAAGTGGTGTAATCGTGCTGGTTGCGGGCGCTCGATAGATGCCAAACGAAATGCCCGCAAATAACTGACTCCACCAGGCAACTCGCATCAGGACACCGATGCCAACCGCCCGAATAGCGAGCCGCCAGCTCAGGTTGGCGAAGCTGAACTGTTCCCGGATGTAGCTCTTCTCGGACCTCCAAAGTGGAAACAGCAAAACCAGCAAGATCGGCGGCACAACGAGATAAGCGAGATCGGCTGCGAACGCGGGGTTGTAGCCGCTGTTGATCAGGTTTTTCTGCACAATCGTGCGTGCGATCAAGGCAGCCGGCAGCGCGACCATGACAGCCGTTATTGTCGTCGGGGTAATACGGTGCGCAGTCATCCGCCTGAGATTGCCGATTTGGCCAGCACTCGTCACGGGCATTAACTGATGAGATCCGGCAGAAACAGGTCGATTGCTACAGACCAGCCAGGTCCGTGTACGTAGGTTCCGACATCTTGTCCCGGCCCCAGCGGAGAAAAATCGACGGGTGTGCTGCCGGGTCGATATTGACGTTGTCGAGATCGCCGGCGACATGCGGCAGTGCCATCAGGCGCTTGTCCATGACCCTGAACCACAGCCATGGCAGGTAGGCGAGCACGTACATGCCGAAATAGCCGTTTGGCAGTCGTGGCAGGTTGTCGAAATGCCGCAGTGACTGGTAGCGGCGTTGCGGGTGCGTGTGATGGTCCGAATGACGTTCGAGGTGAAACAAGACAAGATTGCTGTAAATGTGATTACTGTTCCAGGAATGGTGGGGGGCACAGCGTTCGAGCTTGCCGTTGGCATCCCTTTGCCGAAGCAGGCCGTAATGCTCGATGTAATTGGCGCTGGTCAGTTGCCAGTAGGCTGCTGCACAGTGAATGATCAGGAACGGAATCATTTTCCATCCGAAAACTGACACGAGCAGTAATGCAAGAGCCAGGGTGATTGCGTAGGACTGCAAGATCTGATTGCTGTAGTGCCACGCCGGTTTACCACGGCTGTTCAGCCTTTTCATCTCAATGGCCCAGGCATTCATGAAGGTTCCCGGGATTTCGCGCATTGCAAACTTGTAAATACTCTCGCCCATGCGAGAGCTCGCCGGGTCGTCAAACGTAGACACGTATTTGTGGTGTCCTCGATTGTGTTCGATCGTGAAGTGACCGTATGCGGGTACCGCCAGAACGATTCGAGCCAGCCACC
>DDIP01000016.1:3448-14392 GCA_002338605.1 Proteobacteria bacterium UBA1847
GTCAGCCACTTCTCGAGCCTCGTATTCTTGTGGCCGAGCTCGTGTCCGGTATTGATTGCCAGCCCGGCGAGAATACCCGAGAACGCGGCGAGCAATACGAATGCCCACCAACTCAGTGGTTGCAACGCGGCGTATGTCGCAATCACGATAATGGTGAGAAAATGCAACGGAACAATGATGTAGGTAAGGCGCCGGTAGTAGTGGTCCCGGTCCAGCTGCGGGATGATTTCTTCGGGTGGGTTGTTCCGATCTTCGCCGATCGCCCAATCGATGACCGGCGCCAGTCCGTAGTTGAGGATAAACGGCAAGATGAGCCAAACAGCGTTGCCGCTCTGCGCGTGAAACCAGAGAAACACCAGGGGCTGCAACGGATGGATTACGGACAAAAGCCAAAGCCAGCGCTTCCTGTCAACATAATGTACCGCCTGTCCGTCTGCGGTAATGCCGTGAAAAGCCTTCATCGCGGGTTCTTTGCCTGATTACGTCGATAAATTATACAAAACCTGCGCATCGAGTGACGCTGATAATTTCAACTGATAGCAAACTTGTCGCGATGAGGCGCGGCTAAAGGATTTGCTTTATATTGATTGCATTCGTCAGTTGAACCGGACAGGCCGTGACACCCCGTTACCAGCTACGCACCAATTCGCCAGGGAATCGCATGACGTTTTCCGGTGTACTGCGGCAACAGGACCGCGACGGACTGATCGTCTGGCTTCCTGAAAAAACATCGCAAGTTGAGTACGCATGGAACTAAGCCAGGCATTGCCGAAAAACCGCATCGAAAAAGATCGCCGCGAGTTTTCCTGGCGGACCGTTCTCTACGCGTTTGCACGTTCGCGACGCCAAAGTCATCGGCGCTCCGTTGACGATGCGGTTGTGTTCCTTGACGGAGGACATCCATGGCTGTTTTTTCTCGCAACCGGCACAATGCTGCTGTCATGTGCTGACGCATTTCTGACGCTGAAACTCATGGGGCTGGGGATGTTCGAAGCCAACCCGTTCATGCAGGCGGCGATGGAGCGTAGCACTGTCTGGTTTACCGGGATCAAACTGGCAATGACCGCGTTCGGCATCCTGGTACTGGTCTTTCTGGCCAAAGCCCGCTTTTTGAATCGGGTCCGGACCGGATTAATGCTCACCGGTTTATTCACAATGTATGCCTGCCTCGTTTGTTACGAACTGGTCAATCTTTTCAACAGGTTGTAAACCCGGGCTCCCTGCAATAAATTCCAACTGATGCGCGCTTGCGATAAACTAGCGCACCTTTTTTTTGCCCCAGCAAAGGTTCTCGGACCGCGGGACGATTGGGCAGCATAAGTCCCTGAAAACATGAGCAAATCTCTAAAAGAACGCCTGGCCTCGTCGCCGCTGTTCGGTGCCAATGCGACCGCTCTCGAATCGCTGTACGAACGGTTTCTCGAGCAACCCGACTCGGTGCCAGCGGGATGGCGAGATTATTTTGAGTCGATGGGGGATGCTGAAACGGAAATTGCCCACTCAGTTATTCGCGAGCAATTGCTCAAAGAGTCGCGTAACGGGCGAAAGTCAGGCAAGACCGTCAATCGTTCAGGCACCCGGGTTGCGTCTGGCGAAAAACAGGCGGCTGTTTCTCGTCTGATCCAGGTCTACAGCCTGCGGGGACATCAGATCGCGCAGATCGATCCGCTCGGATTGCAGGAACGCCGGGTACCGGGAGTGCTGAAGCTTGACTACCTCGGCCTGACCGAATCGGACATGGACCTCGAGTTTTTCACGGGCGGGCTGGCCGGTGAGGCCAACCAGCGCATGAAATTGCGCGACATTCTGGCACTTCTCAAAAGCATCTACTGCGGCAAGATCGGTGCGGAGTTCGCTCATATTTCGAAGGCACGTGAGCGCCTGTGGCTCCGCAAGCGATTCGAGCAGGGGGCGGCATCCGATACGCTCACTGACGAGGAACGCACTGACATACTCGAGCGGTTGACAGCCGCAGAAGGCATCGAGCGCTATCTGCATACTCGTTACGTCGGGCAGAAGCGATTTTCGCTCGAAGGCGGCGAAAGCCTGATCCCGATGCTCGACGATATTATTCACCAGGGCGGAATTGCAGGGATCGAGGAAATCGTCATTGGCATGGCGCATCGTGGCCGCATCAACGTACTCGTCAATATTCTTGGAAAGTCGCCGGAGGAGTTGTTCGAGGAGTTCGAGGGCAATTACGACCTTGCGGAACTGAAAGGTTCCGGCGACGTGAAATACCACAAGGGGTTTTCGGCCGATATGAAAACCGAGGGCGGTAATGTGCACATCGCATTGGCGTTTAACCCGTCTCACCTCGAAATCGTCAATCCCGTTGTCGAAGGTTCCGTACGTGCACGCCAGCAGCGCCGTGGCGATGCCGAGCGAAACGAAGTATTGCCGGTTCTAATCCACGGTGATGCAGCGTTTTCGGGACAAGGTGTTGTGACCGAGACATTCCAGATGTCGCAAATCAACGGCTTTCGCACCGGCGGCACTGTGCACATCGTGATTAACAATCAGATCGGTTTCACTACCAGCCGGCCGTCGGATGCCCGGTCGACCGACTATTGCAGCGACGTTGCCAAAATGATCGAGGCGCCCATATTCCATGTGAATGGCGACGACCCGGAAGCGGTCATTTTTGTCACGCGCCTGGCGTTGAAGTATCGCCAGAAATTCAAAAAAGATGTCGTTATCGACCTCGTGTGCTATCGACGCCACGGCCACAACGAAGCCGAAGAGCCGGCGGCGACGCAGCCGATCATGTACGGGCGCATTCGTGATCACAAGACAACCCGGGCTCTGTACGCAGAAAGCCTGATCGAACGCCGGATTACAACCGCGGATGCCGTCGCGGCGCAACAGGATGCCTATCGCGATCGCCTCGATCGTGGCGAACCGGTACAGGCAGCATCGCTTGGCATGATTGGCAACGCGTACACTGTCGACTGGACTCCGTATTTGCATACGGAATGGGACGACGAAGCAGATACGTCAATCAGTCCCAAGACGGTCGCTGAACTCGGCAAGGTGATTACGAGCCTGCCAGCAGGCCTTAAGCCGCACGGTCGAGTGCAACGTATCATTGACGAACGCGTCAAGATGGTCGCCGGCAAGGTGCCGATGGACTGGGGATTTGCCGAAACCATGGCCTATGCAGCGTTACTTCAAGACGGACACGATGTGCGCCTGATCGGCCAGGACAGCGGACGAGGCACGTTCTTCCATCGTCATGCCGTTGTACACAACCAGGTCAATAACGAGGAGTACATTCCGCTTGCGCATGTAGTCGATCGCCCGGATGCATTTCGCGTCATAGATTCTTTTTTATCTGAAGAAGCGGTGCTCGGTTTCGAGTACGGTTACGCGAGTACCGAGCCAAACACGCTGGTGATCTGGGAAGCCCAGTTCGGCGACTTTGCGAACGGCGCACAGGTTGTTATTGACCAGTTCATCAGTTCCGGCGAAGCAAAATGGGGGCGGCTGTGTGGTCTCACGATGTTCCTGCCGCATGGCTACGAAGGCCAGGGACCGGAGCATTCTTCAGCGCGGCTGGAGCGTTTCCTGCAACTTTGCGCCGAACACAATATTCAGGTCTGCATACCATCCACACCGGCACAAATGTTCCACATGATTCGCCGCCAGCAAGTACGCAAATACCGAAAGCCGCTGGTCGTGATGACGCCGAAGAGCCTGTTGCGACACAAGTTGTCCGTCTCGGATATCGGTGACCTGTCGACCGGCAAGTTCGAGTTGGTCATTCCCGAAATTCGTTCGATTGAAGCGAAGAAAACCCGGCGCATCGTCCTGTGCAGCGGAAAGGTGTACTTTGATTTATTCGAAACACGAGAAATCCATGACATTGACGATATTGCGCTGATACGTATTGAACAGCTGTATCCGTTTCCGATCGATGAGTACGCAGAATTACTGGCGCAATACCAGCACGTCGAGGAGATTATCTGGTGCCAGGAAGAGCCGTTGAATCAGGGAGCCTGGTACCAGATCAAACACCGATTACAGGAACCGCTGCAAAACCATCAGCAGCTTTATTACGCCGGCCGACCAAGTGCCGCGGCACCGGCCTCCGGTATTTTCAAGATTCACGTACAACAGCAGCAGGCATTGGTCGAAGCGGCACTTGATATCAAGTCCGAGGCCAGCAAAGTCACCAAGCCTGAAAAAACCAAACGGAAAACATAAATGAGCATAGAGATTAAAGTTCCGGCGTTACCCGAGTCCGTTAGCGATGCAACCCTGGTTGCGTGGCACAAGAACGCCGGAGATTCCGTTTCTCGCGACGAAAACCTTGTCGATCTTGAAACCGACAAGGTCGTCCTGGAAGTTCCTGCGCCGGCATCGGGGACTCTCGCGAAGATTATCGTCAAGAATGGCACGACAGTAGTCGCTGGCGATGTACTCGCCATTCTTGAAGAAGGGGAAGGCGAAGCCAGCGCGCCTGAAGATACAGCGCCTGCTTCAGCACCAAAATCAGCACCGGTAGTTGAGAAGGAATCGAAGGGCGCCTTGAAAACCAGTCCGGCAGTACGCCGCCTTCTCGACGAGCACGACCTGGATGCCACGATGGTCACCGGCAGCGGCAAGGATGGACGCATAACGAAGGCCGACGTCATGTCGTTTTTGCAGTCTGACGACAGTGCGGACGTGACCCCGGGCGATGAGGCATCGGCACCCCAGGACACGGCAAGTAGTGCCGGCGCGGAGCGTACGGAGCAACGCGTACCGATGACGCGCTTGCGAGCAAGAATTGCCGAACGACTCGTTGAAGCGCAGCAGTCTGCGGCGATGCTGACTACGTTCAACGAAGTTGACCTGACCGAGGTGATAGCGCTGCGCAAACGCTACAAGGAATCATTCGAAAAGCAGCACAACGTTCGCCTGGGGTTCATGTCGTTCTTCGCCAAAGCATCGGTTGAGGCATTGAAGAAATTCCCGGTTATCAATGCGTCTGTCGAAGGTAATGAGATCATTTACCACAATTACTATGATATCGGCATCGCGGTTTCGAGCGATCGTGGCTTGATGGTCCCCGTGATTCGCGATGTTGACCAGATGAGTTTTGCCGAATTCGAACTGGCCTTGAATGACATGGCCGGGAAGGCGCAGTCGGGCACGATTGGTATGGATGATCTGACGGGCGGTACTTTCACCATCACCAATGGCGGAATCTTCGGCTCAATGATGTCCACCCCGATCCTCAATCAGCCACAGAGTGCGATCCTTGGAATGCACGCGATTCAGCAACGGCCGATGGTCATCGATGGTGACATCGTTGTGCGGCCGATGATGTACCTGGCGGTGACTTATGATCATCGGATCATCGATGGCAAAGAGGCCGTGCAATTCCTGGTAACCATTAAGGATCAGCTGGAAGATCCGGCTCGACTTATGTTGCAGGTCTAAACAACCCGAAGGAAAAGGACAAAGTAGATATGGGCAGAAGTTTTGACGTAGTCGTCATTGGTGCCGGGCCTGCTGGATACATTGCGGCGATTCGCGCGGCGCAGGCCGGCAAGTCCGTCGCCTGTATTGACGAATGGAAGAACAAGGATGGCAAGAACGCTTTTGGCGGGACCTGCCTGAACGCGGGTTGTATCCCGTCAAAAGCGATGCTTGAGTCATCCGAACTGATGCATCGGGCACAGCACGAGTTCAAGATACACGGCATCAACACCGGTCCAATTGAGTTGGACGTCGCGGCAATGCAAAAGCGACGTGCCTCGATCGTTCGGCAACTGACCGGCGGTATCGCGGGCCTGTTCAAGGCCAACAAGGTCGAAGGGCTGGTTGGCCACGGAAAGCTGCTTGCCGGCAAGCAGGTGGAATTTACGCCGGTCGATGGTGAGGTCGAGGTGCTCACCGCACAAAACGTCATTCTTGCTTCGGGCTCTTCACCGATCGAGTTGGGTATCGCCAAATTTGACGATGACAGGATCATCGATTCCTGGGGCGCGCTTGAATTGACCGAAGTTCCGAAACGCCTTGGTGTGGTTGGTGCGGGCGTCATTGGCCTGGAGCTTGGCAGCGTTTGGGCGCGGCTGGGGTCGTCGGTGACTGTGCTTGAAGCAATGGCCGACTTCCTGTTCATGGCGGACCGCGATGTCGCCAATGTTGCAGCCAAGGAATTCAGGAAGCAGGGGCTTGAGATCAAGTTGGGCGCCAAGGTGTCGTCTGCAAAAGCCTCAAAGAACGGTGTCACCGTAAGCTACGAGGATGCGAATGGTTCGCAATCTGTGGAATTTGACAAGCTCGTCGTGGCCGTGGGCCGAAAGCCTCACACCGACAACCTGTTCGCAGACGATGCGGGCATCCAGACGGATGAACGCGGGTTCATCGTTGTTGATGACGAATGTCGCACGCGTGTTAAAGGCGTCTACGCCATCGGTGACTGTGTACGCGGACCGATGCTGGCCCACAAGGGGTCCGAGGAAGGCGTTATGGTCGCCGACATCATCGCCGGCGAAACCGCTGAAATGAACTACGACGTCATCCCGTCTGTTATTTACACGTCGCCAGAGATCGCCTGGGTCGGGAAGACCGAGGAGGAAGTGAAAGCATCCGGTCGTGCCTACAAAGTCGGATCGTTTCCGTTTGCGGCAAGTGGTCGCGCCAAGGCAATGGAACAGACGTCCGGCATGGTCAAGATGATTTCGTCGAAAGACGATGACGAGATCCTCGGTGTGCACATCATTGGCCCAATGGCCGGCGAACTGATTTCGGAGGCTGTACTGGCACTTGAGTTCTCGGCAAGCACCGAAGATATTCAACGCACGATTCACGCGCACCCGACCCTGGCGGAAGCAGTTCACGAGGCGGCACTGGCCGTCGACAACCGCGCCCTGAATTACCCGAATAAATAGCGGTAAGGTTGGTCCCGTGCCGGTCAGGTGTCGCCGGCTGCGATTGCCTTATTCCCAGAAATCCGCGTTCTTGATGCCAAGTGCTTTCGGGTCAAAGCTGTATTTCTTCACGCCAGCGTCTTTTTGTCTCTCATAGTCACGGAGCGCCTTGACGGCTGGACTGCCCATAAAGAAAAGAATCAGTACGCCAAAGATATTCAACCAGGCCATGAGTCCGACGCCAATGTCACCCAGGGCCCAGGCGAGGTCCGCGGAGCGAATCGTGCCGTAAAACACTGAGCCGATTAGCACCAGCTTCAATATTGTCAGCTCGCCCGGGAATCGAATCGATCGGCGAATGTAAGCGACGTTCGTTTCGGCAATATAGTAGTAGGCCAGCAAGGTTGTAAACGCGAAGAAGAACAGCGCCACGGCAACGAATACCTCTCCCGAGGCACCGACGACACTCTCCAGCGCCATTTGAGTGAAGGCCGGACTGTTGATGATGACATCGCCGCTGACGATACCGCCGCTGACAGCGCTGGTGACGCCTTCAACGTAATACTCCTGGGTGATCAGAATCATGAATGCGGTTGCCGAGCAGACGAAGAGTGTATCGACGTAGACCGAAAACGCCTGTACCAATCCCTGCTGCGCGGGGTGGTCGACTTCGGCAGCGGCGGCGGCGTGTGGACCGGTTCCCTGGCCCGCTTCATTCGAGTAAACGCCACGCTTGACGCCCCAACCGATTGCAGCGCCGAAGCCGGCCATCGGTGTAAAGATATCTTTCATAATCAATGCGAGCACGTCGGGAAGGTCGGTGATGTGCACCGCAATGACGCCAAGAGCGATGAGTATGTAACCAAGGGCCATAAAGGGCACGACGATCTGCGTGAAGTGGGCAATACGCTTCACACCGCCGAAAATGATAAATCCCAGGACGCTGACAACCACGATCGCGGCGACCATTTTTGTTGTCGATACGCTATCGCCAAGAAAGTTGATCGTCGAGCCGTCGCCGAATGCGAGTTCCGCGGCGTTTCCGATGCTGTTCGACTGTACGCCGGGCAGCAGCGCACCGACGGCGATGATCGTCGCAATGGCGAAGATCCATGCATACCATTTCTGGCCCATCGCCTTTTCAATATAGTAAGCGGGTCCACCGCGGTACTGGCCTTCATCCTCTTCCTTGTAGATCTGTCCCAGCGCGGATTCGATGTACGCGGTCGCCGCGCCGAAGAATGCAACCACCCACATCCAGAACACGGCGCTCGGTCCGCCGAATCCGATGGCCGCGGCGACGCCTGCGATGTTTCCGGTGCCAACACGGCCTGACAGCGAAACGGCCAATGCCTGGAACGAGGAAATGCCCTGCGCGGATTCCTTGTTGGATAGCAGCAGCCGCACCATTTCCTTGAAATGCCGGACTTGAGCGAAGCGGGTGATGATCGAAAAGAACAGCCCGGCGCCGAGACACAGGTAGATGAGTGCCTCGCTCCAGATATAGCCATTGATCGTTGCGACGATTTCCTGCATGCCGTTCCCCTGATTTTTGTTAATTTTCGGCGAACAGGATCTTACCGCAAATAGGACAACGTGGCCCGCTTTCGATCTGCCGCCGAACGCCATTTCGCGATATAGTGTGCGCCAGCTTAGCAATGGAGCGGATCGATGGTTTGGTGGCAATGGATGGTAATTGGAGGCATCTTGCTGGCCGCGGAGATGCTCGCGATTGATGCGCAGTTCTACCTGGTATTCATCGGTGTATCCGCTGCACTGGTTGGTTTCGCCGGATTGTTTGGTATCGATATGGTCTTGTGGATGCAGTGGGCCATGTTCGGCGTCTTGTCGCTAATTTCGATGTTTACGTTTCGTCGTCGCTTGTACGAAAAAATTCGTGGCAACGTCGTCGGATTTCGTGATTCGCTGGCCGGTGAATCTGTGACGGTCGATGAGGATCTGACCGCTGGCACCGAAACCCGCCTAGAGTATCGTGGTTCAAAGTGGACCGTTCGAAATGCAGGCAACACAACGATTTCCGGGGGATCGCGCGCTCGTGTGGTCAAGGTCGACGGACTAACACTTCATATCGAGGCCGAATAAGGCAGGGAGAAACGACATGGACACCGGGTTTATTGCAGCGCTGGTATTTGTATTCGTAGTAATCATTGTCATTGCGAAGACTGCAGTTGTCGTCCCGCAACAAAACGCCTACGTCGTTGAACGACTGGGCAAGTACGCCAAGACCCTGAACGCCGGGTTTCACATACTTATTCCTTTCTTCGAGAGGATTGCCTACAAGCACACGTTGAAGGAGCAGGCGACTGACATCGCCGAGCAGGTGTGTATCACAAAAGACAACGTGCAGGTCGGTGTTGATGGCGTGTTGTACATGCAAGTCCTTGACCCCGGGCGTGCGTCATACGGTATTGGCAACTACATGTTCGCCATTTCCCAACTGGCACAGACAACCTTGCGTAGCGAAATCGGCAAGATTGATCTGGATCGGACATTTGAAGAACGAGGTACGATCAACCAGAACGTTGTCGCCGAACTCGATAAAGCGAGCGATCCATGGGGTGTCAAGGTTCTGCGCTACGA
This sequence comes from Proteobacteria bacterium UBA1847, assembly GCA_002338605.1. Lineage (GTDB taxonomy): Bacteria > Pseudomonadota > Gammaproteobacteria > Steroidobacterales > Woeseiaceae > UBA1847. The sequence goes on from DDIP01000016.1 coordinate 12,913, forward strand.
AATCAAGAACATTAACCCGCCGCACGATGTGCTCAGTGCCATGGAAAAGCAAATGCGCGCTGAGCGCGAAAAACGTGCGGTTATTCTGACATCGGAAGGTGAGCGCGACGCCAAGATCAACCAGGCCGAAGGCGAGAAGCAGCAGGTCATCAAACAATCCGAAGCCGTCAAGACACAGCAGATCAACGAGGCGCAAGGCGAGGCCGAAGCAATTCTGGCGGTTGCGACGGCAACGGCTCAGGGTCTCCGCGAAGTTGCCGCAGCGGTTGTCGATCAGGGTGGCCCGGAAGCCATGCAGCTCAGAATTGCCGAGCAGTATATTCAGCAGTTCGGCAATCTCGCCAAAGCCGGCAACACGTTTGTCGTACCCTCCAACCTGGCCGACCTGACATCAATGATGGCACTGGCCACGGATATTGCGAAAGGTCAATCCAAACCGGCGGCATGACACGGAGTCCGTCGGTCAGGCGTTGCGCCTGACCGACACGACGTTCGCCAACTGTTCCAGGCGATTGATTGCAGAACTCAATGTTGGCAAATCCCGGATTTCCACGCGTAGCTTCATGATGACCTGCATTGATTTCTTGTCGGTGTGGCTCTGGATATCAAGGACATTGGCGTCCTCGTCCGCCAGTACCGATGTGATGTCCCGAATCAATCCGCTGCGGTCAAAAGCGTGAATACTCAAGTCGACGGGGTAGGCACTGGCGTCCGATTTCCCCCAACTGGTTTCGAGGACCCGTTCCGGACTCCTTTGTTTAAGGCCCAGGAAGTTGCCGCAGTCCTGACGATGGATTGTGACACCGCGACCTTGCGTGATATAGCCGACGATCGATTCAGGCGGGACCGGCCGGCAACACCGAGCGAAATTGCACAGCAGGTCACCGACACCGGCGACCCTGGCTGAGTCCGGCTTCGGTGTTTTTCGTCGGCTTTTGCGCCGCGGTTTGACCAGCGCTGGTTCTGTGGAGCGAAGATTCTGCAATGCCGTGGCAATCGATGCTGATGTCAGGTCACCGGCACCGAGCGATATGCACAACGCTGCGGTGTCCTTGTGTTTCAGCTTTCTGGCGATGCTATCAGTCGATACATCCTTTTCGTTCAGGCGCGCCAACTCACGGTCCAGGATATCGCGCCCCTGTCGCAAATGCTGATCGCGATCCTGGTGGCGAAACCAGTTGCGAACCTTGGCACGGGATCTTGCGCTCGCCAAATAGCCAAGTTTCGGGCTTAGCCAGTCGCGGCTCGGTTGTGGCTGGCCACCGGTGATGATTTCCACCTTGTCACCATTCTGTACATGATGAGTCAGCGGAACGATGCGGCCATTGATTTTCGCACCACGACATCGATGGCCGACTTCCGTATGGACGTGGTAGGCGAAATCCAGCGGCGTTGCATTCGCCGGCAGCTCGACAATATCGCCTTTTGGACTGACGGCGTAAACACGGTCTTCGAAAAAGTCATCACGGATCTGCTCAAG
>DDIP01000302.1 GCA_002338605.1 Proteobacteria bacterium UBA1847
CGCCGGCTGGCCTGGCTCCGGTTACGGACGGCCGATGGCCGACGGGTCACCGAGTTTCTCCGTGGAGATGCCAGGCAATGCCGCGACTGGCGACGCCTGCAGGTCATCTGGCGGCCCTTTGGAGCGAGCCGTTGAAGCTGCTAACATGCTGCGGCTGAAGCAAAAACAGGCAATCAGGCGCGGCAGGGCGGCCGCACGGCACATAAGGCAGGGACTTTCGTCACAGATCAAAGATGAATAAGGCCGATATCCGAGAACTAATCATGCTTCTGAGAGTCTATCCCGGTGTTGAATGCCTGTGTGGCGGCTTCCAGGGACGTTGCTGAATGTCGAATCAGGCATCCGACAAGAAACTGGTCGAGCGGGTCCAGAAAGGTGACAAGGGCGCGTTCGATTTGCTGGTACTGAAGTACCAGCACAAGATTGTGAATTTGATCATGCGATATGTGCGGGATCCGGAGTTGTCACTGGACATTGCTCAGGAAGCATTTATCAAGGCATACCGGGCGTTGCCGAGGTTTCGCGGCGACAGTGCGTTTTACACGTGGATGTATCGGATCGCGGTGAATACAGCAAAGAACCATCTTGCAGCGCAACGACGACGCCCCATGGACGTCGAGCTAGACTTGCAGGACCCGGAACAATACGACCTGCACGCAAAGCTTAAGGAAACCGACACGCCTGAAGGTGTCACACTCAGCAACGAATTGCAGGAAATCGTTGAACGCGCGATTCAATCATTGCCGGAGGACTTGCGGACAGCGATTGTTCTTCGTGAGCTCGAGGGCATGAGCTACGAGGAAATTGCACAAACCATGGAATGTCCTGTCGGCACGGTGCGCTCGCGAATATTCCGGGCACGAGACGCGATCGGCAAGAAAGTCGGATCGCTGGTACGTTAACGAGGCGCAAAGCCTCGCGTAGGGTGAAGTATGAATGAAGGGATAAGAATGCAGCTGTCAGCCTTCGTCGACGGCGAACTGCCAGCGAACGAGGCCGAATTGTTGATGCGACGCATGGGCCAGGATGCCGAATTGCGCAAGGAAGTGGCTGAATACCTTGCGATCGGGCGATTTATACGTGCGGAGGCAGGTCTCGCCGGCGCCGATCGTCTTTATGAACGCGTTGCGGCTGAAATCGGACAACGACACGAAGATCCGTCGACCGTTCTGGCCGACCCGGAGGTCAAAACGGCAGGGTCACGTGCTATTCGGCCGCTGGCCGGTTTCGCAATCGCGGCAAGCGTTGCGCTGGTCGCAATTTTTGCACTTCAGCAAACTGCCGAGGATCCTGTCCCCGCCGTGCAACCGGTACCCGTGGCAAGCAGCGAGCCAGCAAGCGGCGTCCCCAGCATGGATGCGCAGCTGGAAAAGCAGCGCGTGTTGTTCCGCAAACACGCCGAAACCTCGTCGCAATACGGCACCACCGGCCTGATTTCCCAGGTGGTCACGCTGAATTTCAGCGAGGACCTTGTTGACGACCCACAGCTTGATGCAACCGACACAGAGCCAACACCCCTGGCCGAGCCACAACAGCCCGAGCCTGCGATACAACCCTGATGCATGATCCGCGACGAATGCGTGGCCGCAATCTGATCCTGGGCCTGGCGTCGCTGCTGCTGGCAGGCCCTGCGCTGGCCGAGCGAACGCCACACGACTGGCTCAGTGCAATGGGTGCCGCCGTGCAGTCAACAAGCTACGAGGGCACGGTCGTCCGCATACAGGACGGCAAGGCCGAGGCGCTTAAAGTTGTGCATACGGTTACTGACGGCGAGGTGTTCGAAAAGGTCGTTGCCCAGGAAGGCGATGCGCTCGAGATCATCCGCAATGGCAGCGAAGTCCACCGCATTCTGCCCGACCGGCAGTCTGTCGTGGTCGAAAAATGGGATGACCAGTCGACTGTCTTTTCGACCTTGCCGACCAGCGACATCCGATTCGGCAATGAATATGACGTCGCAATTGATCGCAAGGATCGAATTGCAGGCCGTGACGCTGTCGTACTCGCCATCCGGCCGCACGACCATTTCCGTTACGGGCATCGGCTATGGCTGGACGTGGAGACCAGCTTTCCATTGCAAACTCAGTTGGTCGATGCGGGTAGTGTCATTGAGCAGGTGAAATTTGCCGATATTTCAATCAACCAGCAAATAGACGCAAGTACGCTGGCGCCGACTTACAGTACCGACCAGTTCACCTGGTTCACGCATTCTTCAGCGCACCAGGGCACGGACGTCGAGAGCGTTTGGATCAGTGACGCCCTGCCGGCGGGGTTTAAGGCCGTATCGACCCACGAAGAAACCATGCCCGGCAGCATCGAACGCGTGACCCACATTCTGTTCAGTGATGGCCTTGCGAATGTCTCTGTTTTTATTGAAGAACGACGTGCCGACAGCGTTCCGGGCCTGGCCAGCATGGGCAGCTCGAACTCGTATTGCGTGGCGCTGGGTGATCTGGATATCACGGCTATCGGCGAAGTGCCGGCTATCACCGTGAAACAAATTGCGATGTCGATGAAAAAGCGCTGAATCCGGCTTCACCTCTTCCTGAAACTGCCTGCCTCTGCGGTAAACTCCCTGAATGCAAAGTCCTCACGGCCGAATAATCTCCATCGACAGCGATCACGCTGAAAAGGTAGTCGTTGAGGTCGAGGCGGCTGTCGCGTGCAGGCGTTGCGCGCAAGGCAAGGGTTGTGGCGCCGGGTTGATAGGCGGTCCGTCACAATTACGCCAGGTCAGCGCGTTGCTGGTCGAAGGTCTGAAGGTCCAGCGCGGTGACAGTGTGAGCCTCGAACTTGCGCCCGGCAACCTGCTGCGGGCGGCATCGATTGTCTACGGACTGCCCCTGGTCGGCGCGCTATCGGGGGCGCTGCTGGCCCTTGTCATGGACATCGGCGACCTGGCTGCGGGCGCC
>DDIP01000180.1 GCA_002338605.1 Proteobacteria bacterium UBA1847
GTTCGCAATGGCTGGTTCGTCTGGGCGATGGTACCCGGTTCAGCCACGATCGCGTGCAGACGTCCCTGGATGATGCGTGGCGCTATACCGGCGAGATGTTTGCCAGCGACGAAACAGACCGGGCAATACAGGACCGCATTGATGGCCCGGACCTTGAAACAATCCGGCCACTCTGGCGTCGCGATGTCGAAGAGGTCATTGGCAGGGCGACACTGAACGTACCGCCGGACGACTGGATGGCCAGCGGCGGCAAGCAGGGCCGGCATAGCGAATACCTCGGTTACTTGCTGGCCGAAATGCAATACCTGCAGCGATCTTTCCCGGGTGCGTCGTGGTAAGCACGGATGTCAGCAGGGAACAGATCCTTGAGTGGCTCGCAAAGGTACCGGATCCCGAAATCCCGGTGTTGAGTGTCCTGGACCTCGGCATTGTTCGTGATGTCGAGATTGACGACACGATCACAGTGAGTCTTGCACCGACCTATTCGGGCTGCCCGGCAACAGAGGTCATTGAGTCGAGCGTGTTACGCGAGCTGCAGCAACATGGCCTCGACGATGTCGCGATCAAACGCGTGTTGTCGCCGCCATGGACCACCGACTGGATCAGCGAGGCGGGTCGTGAAAAAATGCGCCGCTACGGAATTGCACCGCCAGCCATGAACAAACTGATCGCGTGTCCGCAGTGCGATTCAACAAAGACCGAACGTGTCAGCGAATTTGGCTCAACAGCATGCAAGGCGGCCTATCGTTGCCAGGACTGTCTTGAACCTTTCGAATATTTCAAGTGCCTATGAGACAGTTTCATGCGCTGACCGTGGCGGACAAGCGGGCTGAAACAAGCGATTCCGTGCGAATCGTTTTCGATGTCCCCGAATCGCTGCGGCAGGAGTACGCTTTTCACGCCGGACAGCACCTGCCAATACAAATCGAACGTGATGGCCGAAAATTGCGCCGCACATACAGCATTTGTTCACCAGCGGGTGAATGGCCGCTGCAAATTGGCGTGCGTGTGCAACCTGGCGGGCAGTTTTCCCGGTTCGCCGCCAGCGAGTTGAATGTCGGCGATGTGCTGGATGTCATGCCACCCAGCGGGCAATTCCATGCGGTCGTTGATGCAGACCAATCGAGGCATTCACTCGGGTTTGCAGCCGGCAGCGGTATCACTCCCATTCTGTCGATTATTGCGACGATACTGAGCGGTGAACCCGACAGTCGCTTTACCTTGTTCTATGGCAACCGCACGCAACGGTCAACCATGTTCATTGACGATCTCTATGCGCTGAAGAATCGTTTCCCGGATCGCCTGCAGCTGCATTTTCTTTTCAGCCGGGAAGATCAGGAGTTCGAGATTGCGAGTGGGCGGCTGGATGAAACGAAAGTGCGTGAGTTGATGCAGCATTTCTGCCGTGGAGTCACTGCGGACGAAGCCTATATTTGCGGTCCGGACACAATGATTGAGTCGGTAGCGGCGACGCTCGCCGATCTCGGCATGCCGGGGGAGAGCATTCATACCGAACGTTTTGGCGTACCGAGAAAAAGTGCAAGGCCTGCCCCGACTGCGTCTGTGGATACAACAGACCGGGCACAAATCACCGTTGTCATGGACGGCCACAAGACGTCTTTCGACATGCCTCGCACGGGAATCAGTATCGTCGATGCGGCCGCAGAGCACGGTGTCGAACTTCCATACTCCTGCAAGGGTGGTGTTTGCGCAACCTGCCGAACGCACGTGAGTTCCGGTACCGTCGAGATGGCGACCAACTACGGTCTGGAACCCTGGGAGGTCAGCGAAGGCTTTGTCCTGGCCTGCCAGTGCACGCCCACCAGCGACACGGTCTTGCTCGACTACGACAAGACGTGACGGCACCAATTGGCGCAATTTCAAAACTGCCTGAACACAGTTCCACGTAAAATCGGGGTTATGTATGCCCGGATCGGGCGAACGAACGCATAAACGCCGGAGGGCGTATGACTAATTCTGGCGCTGCCGCTACTGATTCATTACCCGCACGAAAAAATGCCTACGATTACGAGGACCTGCTTGCCTGCGCGCGCGGTGAATTGTTTGGCAAGGAAAACGGGCGCCTGCCCAAGCCACCCATGCTGATGACTGATCGGATTACATTGATCACGGACGACACCGGAAAATACGGAAAAGGCGAAATCAAGGCAGAATTCGACATCAAACCGGATCTGTGGTTTTTCGATTGTCACTTTCAGGACGACCCGGTCATGCCGGGTTGCCTGGGCCTCGATGCGCTGTGGCAACTGGTCGGGTTTTACCTGGTATGGGGTGGTCACCAGGGCCGCGGTCGTGCATTGGGATGTGGCAACGTAAAATTTACCGGCCAGATTCTGCCGAAAGCTGAACGGGTGACATTCCAGATCGACATCAAGCGGCTGATTTCGCGCAAGCTGACGCTCGCCATGGCTGACGGTACGGTTTCCGTTGATGGCCGCGAGATTTACACGGCAGAAGACCTTAAGGTCGGTCTGTTTACTTCCACCGACAACTTCTAGGACGCAACCATGCGGCGTGTCGTATTAACTGGCCTCGGTGCTGTTTCATGCATCGGCAATTCCAAGGAAGACATCAAGGAATCCCTGAAACTTGGCCGCTCGGGTATTGTTGCCAATGAGAGCTTCAAGGAGATGGGCATGCGCAGCCAGATTTCCGGTAGCGTCAACATCGACCTTGGTGAGCACATAGATCGCAAGGTACTGCGCTTTATGGGCGACTCCGCGGCCTTTGCCTATATTGCGATGCAGCAGGCGATTATGGACTCGGGGCTGGATGACAGCGACATCTCAAATATTCGCACCGGTATCATTGCCTCGTCAGGCGGCGCATCCAGCGAAAATATTGTGAAGAGTGCCGACATTCTGCGAGAGCGCGGCGTGCGAAAGATTGGGCCGTACATGGTAACGCGGACGATGGGCAGTTCGGTATCCGCCTGTCTTGCAACACCGTTCAAGATCAAGGGTGTCAATTACTCACTCACTTCGGCGTGTGCAACGAGCGCGCATTGCATTGGCGCCGCAGCCGAGCAGATCCAGCTCGGCAAACAGGACATCGTTTTCGCGGGCGGCGGCGAAGAGGAGCACTGGACGCTTGCGTGCCTGTTCGATGCCATGGGTGCGCTATCGACAAAATACAACGATGACCCGGCAACCGCGTCGCGACCGTATGACACCAGCCGGGACGGATTTGTCAGTGCCGGTGGTTCCGGCATGGTTGTCGTCGAAGAACTGGAGCATGCGAAAGCGCGAGGTGCCAGGATTTATGCGGAACTGGTTGGCTTCGGAGCGACATCCGACGGAAGCGACATGGTCGCACCCTCCGGCGAGGGGGCGATACGATGCATGGACCTCGCACGGTCGACAGTCGACGGTGATATTGACTACATCAATACGCACGGCACCAGTACACCGGCGGGTGACTCGAAAGAAGT
>DDIP01000460.1:0-8331 GCA_002338605.1 Proteobacteria bacterium UBA1847
CGGGCCACCGGCAGTGTTGTTGGTTACGGTAACCATTATCAGGGGAATCCGCTCGGGCCCTTCTTTTTGGATCAGGGCATCCAGTGCTGCCGTATCCATGTTGCCCTTGAAAGGATAGTCGGACTCGAGGTCGCCCGCTTCGGCACAAGGAAGGTCAACGGCCTTACCGCCACGGAATTCAATGTTTGCACGGGTGGTATCGAAGTGTGCATTGTTGGGCACGATCGAGTCCGACTGCACCATTACGCCAAACAGGATGTGCTCGGCAGCACGGCCCTGGTGTGTCGGGATGACCTGCTCGAAGCCGAAAATGTCCTTGACGGTGTCATGAAAGCGATACCAGCTTCGCGCGCCGGCATAGGATTCGTCGCCACGTAGCATGGCGCCCCATGCGTCGGCGGACATGGCGCTGGTCCCGGAATCTGTCAGCAGGTCAATGACGACATCCTCCGCACGCAGCAAAAACGGGTTATAGCTTGCTTCCTCGATCAACGCTTGCCGTTGCTCGCGGGTGGTCAGCTGGATCTGTTCAACCATCTTGATCCTGAAGGGTTCGATGATGGTCTTCATGGTTTGTCTGCCGTGTCGATCCGCTGTGATTACAAAGGACTGAAAGCTATCCGTAATATCACCAAATCGCGATACGTATAATTACTATGTCAGGATGCTTTTGTATCGCTTTGACAACGACGATAGTCGTAGAATAAAGACCTTCGAACAGAACTCAGGTCAGAGTAATCAATGAATAAACAACCCACTGCCGACTGGGACCCCGGGTCAGACGACGTCCAGAGCAACCAGTGTGATGCCTACGATTGCATGCGGCGGCTTTGCCCGATTGCCTACAGCGAGAAGCTCGGCTGGTCTGTATTTCGACATGACGACGTGATGTCGATCCTCGGCGATCATCAAGCGGCTAGTCTCATGGACTCGACACTCAAGGTGCGACTACACTGGTCGTATTTCTTAGCTGCATGATCCATTCACTCCACTCGACTCACCGATGTGGAATTACAATCGACGCAACACGAACAAGTGCAATACTGCGGCAAGCGAACGCAGAAGTTGTGATACCGTAAAACTAAGAGCGAGGGGAAACGGCTTTTGAAGCACAGGATGATGAATCGAATCCAAACCCCCTGGTGCAATGCCGCGAGAGCTATTTTCGTTGCCGTACTCATTGCGACCGCTGGTGCATGCCGTCCGACAGATGGGCTTGCAGTCGATCCTGTTTCAATCCAAACGAAACCCATAGCAATCGAGATCGCCCGTTTCGAGAAAAATACGGCCGATGGTGTTGAATACAGCGTCTGGCTTGGCAAGCCCGACGGTGAAGTCTGGTACCAGCATAGCGCGGATCGTGTGCGACCGGCGGCGAGCGCTATCAAGACGGCTATTCTGATTGAATTTTTCGTCGCACAAATTGAATCCCTCGACCATCCGTTTGACGCAATGAACGCGATACTCGACAACCCGGATAGTCCCGCTATACGCCACTTCAATGCCGAACAAAAAACTGATGTTCAAAAAGAACTTCGCGGACTGACGGCACGGCAATTGGCGGAGGCGATGATTCACAAAGAGCACATCGAATCGAACGCCGCCTACAATGCAGCGGCCAATGTCATCATTGAATATCTTGGTGGACCAGCAGCACTCACCGAACGTGTGCGGCAGCGGTTTCCAGCAGCACCGGGATTGCAGATCGCGCGCTACATGCTGGCTGATCGAAAAGAGAACGCCGACAACCTGTTGACAGCCGAATCGCTGGCAACCGTCTTGCGATTCCTGGCACTGCATACGCCGCCTGACGAACTTCGTGCTGCGACACGCAATGTGCTGCTGCTCGAGACCGATGCCGAGCGTGGGGATCACTATTACAAGGGTGGAACACTTACGTCAGACCCACAGGTTCGCATCGAGGCAGGATTTTGGGATTATCGTGACGCGGCCTTTGTCTATGTAGTCATTGCCACTCGACCCCGGGCCGCATCCAGCGCAGAGGACTTTGAACAGCTTCGTTCGAACCTGAGTGAGCTGTCACAGATTGTTCAAAGCGCCGGTATCCGACTCCGGGATGTCGCGGCGCCTCGCTAGCACCTCACCGCTTCTCTTATGCATCAAGTATCCTTCTCGCTGAAATCCTGCATAACAATGTGCGCCGCTCGTTCGCCGCTGGCTGCAGCGACTGTCCAGCCCAGCATACCTTGCCCGGTGTTCAGGTAGAGTCCCGGTACCTACGTCTTGCCAACGATGGGGAGACCGTCCGGCGTCAACCGAGCGTGACGCTGCGCTGCAATGGCACCGAGCCCACGGGAAAGGTCAGGCTGTAGCCTCGCATCGGGTAAACCGGCAATTGCATTCCTATCGACGCGCATTAGTTGGAATCTCCGCTCCCGTCGTTGCGGGTCCAAATTGCGGCGTCGAAAGGTTCTGACCACGATTCCAGAGCGGGCTCGATATCGGTCGCCTCCCGAGCCATAACCACCTCGATATCGCAACCCTGTTGCCGCTTGAGTTGGCTGATTCGCGACGCGCCGGGTACATCACCTCGACGGATCAGTACCAGTTTGCCAGGCGTACGATGGTCAAAGGTCGAGTCCTCACCGCTTGCAAACTCCTGCATCAGACTGGCCGAGCGAGCTGTGTAGTCGAACAACCTCAATGTAACCTCGTCCGATTTGGCGAGCTTGCAATTTCGCAGGAATCGAATTCCCCAGCGGATCAGGTCTGGATCAAGCGTTGGACGAATTCGGATGGCCGGATCCATACCCAACAGAATAAGTGGTAAGCGTTTGAGTATCGCCGGGTTGGCGAGAGCGTCGGGAAAACTGTAGGAGAGTTGCCCGCCATTACCAAAACTTGCCCCATCCGCAAGCGTATTCGATTGTTCCAGCAGGGTGACGTCAGCGTCTAGTTTCTTGAGCCAATAGGCTGTTGTGATGCCAATCACGCCGCCGGCGATCACGACAATAGATCGCTCCACAAAGCACCCGATTCGTGAAAAAAGCCATCGGGGTGCACGGGATATCCCGGCACCCCGACAGCGGAACTAGAAAGCGTAGCCCAGAGACACGTACCAGTACCTGCCACGATTGGAGTGCAATGACGTGCTATATCCAGCAGATGTACCGACGAGGGGCGGTTCTTCATCCGTCAGGTTGTTAACGCCAACACGGATGCTACCGCCGTCAAGCCGGCCGGTTTCGAATCGGTGACTTCCCCACAGGCTGATGGTCTTGAATGCATCGACTTTCATGAAGCTGCTGATCGCGTCAGCCTCGGATCCGGACAGGCCCTGGTCGATTTCAATAAACTCGGAGTCGTCGACAAACGTATCAAAGGTTTTGCCAACATAGCGATACAAGAGCCCCGCCGACCAGGAATCTCTACGCCAGTCCAGAGCAAACCTGCCACGATACTTCGGGCGACTGGCATTGGTCTCGATCTGTGACCCGATGGTCTCGGCCTCCAGGTCTGATGGGCTGACAAACGTCAATCCTTGCGCGTTAACGGCCTCAATCTGTGCCAGCAGCGACGCGACCGACGCCGACGGTATTTGATCGAATTTTCGTAAATACGCGACATTGACGTCGACGGAGAACTGTCCCCACGCAGTGTCCGGGAAGTCATAGAAGACGCCAAAGTCCACGCCCTCGGTGGTCCTCGGTTGCAGATTCAGGAAGATATCTTCCACATAGCGCACACCGCCGACCGGTGCCAGATTCGTGCCGTTAGCTGCATTGAAAGCGGCCGCATCAAGAATGTCCTGTGCATTCGGATCAACCCGCACAACGGCAGGGTTGAAGCTGCCGTCCAGGCGCAGCACAGCATCGAGTGCCAGGTGATTGTTGCGCCCAAATAACCCGACGATTCCATCCTGCTCAATTTTCCACCAGTCAACGGTAACGGTGAGATCCGGAGCAAAGGTTGGCTCGAATACGAAACCATAGCTTACGTTTTCGGACTCTTCGGCCCGTAGCTGGGTATTACCGAAGCGGTTGCTGACGATGGTTTCGGCACAGGCACCAGCATCAACTGCGCCCGCTTCCTGTGCGGCACAGCGCACCAGGTCTTCGACATTGTTACTGAATCGCGACAACACATCGAGGTTGATGGTTTCAAGATTCGGCGCGCGAAAGCCCTCCGAGTAGGCGGCACGAATCTTGAACGATTCGAACGGTGACCAGGCTACCGCGATTCTTGGTTTCGTAATATTGGCATCGTCCAGGTCGGAGTAATTTTCCCATCGCAGCGCAAGCTGCACATCGAACGAATTCACCAACGGCACTGACATGTCGGGTGATACCAGCGGAAGCACAATTTCGCCATAGGCGGAAATCACGTCGCGTTTACCGTACACGTCGGGTGTGGCGCTCACACCGGCGAGGTCACTGTCGAAGAATTCCATCGTCAGCGGATTGGTGAACGTGATCGTCCCGTCCAGTCGAGGGTCGCGATCATCGTCAAATTTTTCGTTGCGGGCCTCAACGCCAAAGGCAAGTCCGGCGTCGCCACCTGGCATCGAGAACAAGCTCGGTGTGGAGACTCTGAAATCCACGCCGGACAACTTGGTTTTTGTCTTGCGATTGACGTTGACTTCGAAATCGACACTTCCCGGCGAACTATCCGCCAATCCATTCCAGGGGTTGTAAGCTGTCGCATCGGTACGCGATACCGCTGCGTAGAACAATGAGCGGGAAACTTCCAAACCGCTGTCATTGGTCTCAGCGGAGGAGGTGTATGCTGCGCTCTCCCAGTCCCAGTCATTCCAGGTTCCGCGCAATCCGACCAGGAACCGCTGCGATTCGGTGTCAACGTCACTGTGCCGGTTTCCGGCTTCGGTGATTCGTGAGCGTTCAATGAGAATGTCATAGCCTTCCGCCGGCGCATTACTTCCAGCCAGCCGGTTCGGGCTTCCGATGGGACCAAACGGATTGTAATAACTGGTTGCAGGAACGACCATATTATTGACGTCACTGATGACCTGGGGACCGGCCTGCTGTGTCTTCAGATTCGCATCGTAAAACGAAACTTCAGAGAAAAATTCCAGCCCGCTGTCGAACTCATGTGTCAGTGTGCCGAAGAAGTTAAGGCGCTTGGCGTCGCCGGAAATTTGCCGCCCAGTACTGTTCTGATCAAACCGTAACGGTCTTGAAACATAGAGATCGTTTACCTGGATACCGTTTCCCGTCGTGGTGGTATTCGACGTCAGCGATCCATCATCGATTTCCAGGCCAGTTGCCGGATCGATGAGAATGCCACTTTGGCTCGCGTTGGGGAAAATGCCGGCTGGCTGATAGTGAAATTGTCCGGAGCTTGAGGTCGCGTTAACGCCATTGATCTGTACGCGCTCCCCGTCGATTCCGATCGAACTGGTCGGATCGGCAAATCCGGCACGAAATTGGCCCCAGGGCGTAAAACTGGACAAATCGTTCAGACTGGTATCGCCCTGAAACCGGTACGGTGCGAGCAGCGTGTGATCGGCGGACCGGGAGTAACTGCGGTCACTCGCGTTCATCCCGGTGCGATCGTAGCCACTCGCGAAAAACGTGACGTTGGTTCGTTCGCTGGCGCCAAGTGTGAAACCGCCGTGAATCTGCAAGGTCGCCTCGTCAAGGCTTGTGCCCTCCGATCCGCCGTAGCGAATGTTTGCCTCGAGGCCTTCGTAGCTGCTGTCCAGCACCCAGTTGACGACGCCGGCAACCGCATCAGAACCATAGAGGGCCGATGCACCGTCACGCAAGACCTCAACTCTTTCTATGCCGAAAGTGGGAATGGTATTTTGATTGACAAAATGGATCGGTACACCATTGACTGTCGTGGAGCTTGGATGCACGACCATGCGGCGTCCATTGACGAGTGTCAGCGTACTGTCGGCGCCCAGTTCGCGAAGATTAAAGGATGCGACATCACCGCGAACGCTGTTCGAGGATGTGGACGCTTCATCGGCGCTGAATTCAATGCCGCCCGCCTGTGGAATCGCCGCCAATAACTCTTCGGTCGAACTTGCGCCGACAGCCAGCAGGTCATCCTTGCTGAGGGTCGTGACGGGAAGGTTCCCGCCAATATCAAGGCCCTTGATGTGCGACCCTGTAACGACGATCTCTTCGATCGCCTCGTCTGCCGGTTCTTGTGACCAGGCCGGTTGAAACCAGGCCACGCCAGGCAGTAGAAGTATTAGTGTGATTCGATTCATCATATCCCCCGGGATTTGTGCTGCGGATCGGATTGTTGACCCACCTTGGATAGTAGGACACCGGGACAGAAAAACACTATTGAAGAATACGCGGTAGACGATAACCGGCGGTTATGAGGTCTTGCGGCTCAACATCGATTCCAGTTCAGATTTAAAGCTAAGCAGAAGGGCCTTGCTCGGAGCGGACAGCGGCACACTTTCCGGCCATAGTGCTTTGATTTTAAAAGAAAGCGCAGGCTCGAGGAAATGCAAATCCACCCCGTCCAGACCGTTCGATCGGGCTGTGACCTCGTCAACAATGCTCACGCCGGCGCCCTGAACGACCAGCGATTTTGCTATGTGGTAAGTGCCAACTGTGGCAATGGTGTTCCAGCGCACCGCCGTCTGATCAAGATGACCTCGCAATAGTTGCCCCAAAGGTCCGCGGTCATTCAAACGCACGAATGGTATGTCAGCGAGGACACTGGGTGACAAGCGTTCGCGGCTTTCTGAAAGCCAGCCTTTGGGCGAAAGAACAACGAACTCGGCACTGCACAGGACTTGCTCGACCAAACCCGGGACTGCCGCCCGTTCGAAAACGACACCGAATTCGATTTGCCGATTGATCAAACCATTGGCGACTTCAGAGCAATGGCGAGTGTTTACCGCGACGTGTACGTTCGGCTGATCGTGCAGGAAGGCCTTGATCGTTCGCGGGACGATTTCCTGTGAGAATGCGGGAGTCACGGAGAACCGGATATTGCCCGCGCTGCCGACATTGAGGTTCTGTGACAATTCACGAAACTGCCCGAGGCAGTCATAAACGTTGGCCGCCTGCTGAAAAAGCTGGTGCGCCTCCGGCGTGGGGACCAATCGCCCCTTGACCCGATCGAACAGACCGAAACCCAACTGTCCTTCGGCATGGGAGAGCATTTTGCTGACCGCGGGCTGGGAGATACTCAGAAGCTTGGCCGCAAGCGTGACGGAACCCGTTGTGTAAACGGCATGAAACACTTCGATATGTCTCAGGCGCATTGGGGCGCCTCAGGTATTGGGCTGCACATTCGCCAATTCCACCGGTTCTCGCTTTCGAACAGTGTGCCATACCGGCGCCGTGACAACATCTAACGCGGATCCGGATCGCTCGGAATGGATTTCAACCGCATCATGCCTCATACGATCGACGAGAACGTGCAAGAGATCGTGAAGGCAGAAGCAGGAGGTACGACCGCGCTGCGACTGGCTCCCTTCAGTCTGGGTCAACTATCAGTCGCAAGGTCTCGCCGACACGCGATTCGGCAACCTCCTCCGGTGCGAACGGCAGCCGTGGCCATGTTTTCGTCGAGTACAGGCTTAGCTGATCGTAGTAGTACGGCGAAGCCGGATTACCGGACTGTCCATAGGTCAGCATGCCTTCTGCAACGGGCCCGTCATCGTCGAAAGTGACGGTCTGTATGTAGCTGCTACCGAAGACGATCCGGTAACCATCCGGCCCGAGCGCGTCGTCGTTCTCTGCCTCAATCTTGTTGAGGATTCCTTCAAACTCGGGACCGCCGTGCAAGTCGGGGAAATCACCAGGCACAGCGGGTGATTGCAACTCGCCCAACAGAGCATCCAGTGCGATACCGGATTCCTGCAGATTGGTTACCGCGCGATCCAGCGCCGCGAGCAATTCTGTGCTGATCGATGCATCCGCCGTGTTGAGACCCCGTGGCGTGTTGTCTGCGTTCCCCGGATCGAAGCCGATGCGCCAGATGTTTTCAATCCGTCGTGCAGAACGCCACCACTCTCTGAATAACTGCGCGCCACGTGCATCACTATTATCACTACGATCCCATTCTGAAAGAACGTTACAGCCGTTTCGAACCGTCTCGAGATCAGCGCCGCGGCACGCGTGCAGCAGGTCGTCAAGCACGAGTTCAGCGGCCTGGTTGCGGTTCGCGAACACCATTGACTGCACCTCGGCCAATCCAAGCCGGGCGTCAGATGCGAAGCCATCACTCCCCGTGAGACGGTCGCGGATCGTCGCAATCCCGGACTGAGTACGCAGACGCTGCGCAACATTGATCGGCCCCACCAGTGGTGAATACGCCGGCCATTCGATCGCCGGGTTGGAAAGCCAGAAACTGTCATTGCTGTTTTGCACCCAGTCC
>DDIP01000460.1:8424-8552 GCA_002338605.1 Proteobacteria bacterium UBA1847
ATTGCTGTTTTGCACCCAGTCCCGCCGCACAGCCACCGGCATTCGTTCGACCGGTATCAGGCCGGGCACCGGCGACTCATCATCACGACGCCAGTTGCAACGGCTTCGTGCGCCGTCCATAACCACGA
>DDIP01000460.1:8661-9207 GCA_002338605.1 Proteobacteria bacterium UBA1847
CGAGCCCTGCAGCATCGAATAGCCGTGCTGCCGCCGGCGATGGCGCGCACTCCGCAAGCAACCGCGCATCGACGTCAGGCACAACACTGACATCCGCATACAAGGCATTTCCGCTGCGGTCTGCGGCGATGGTATTTACCCAGGGCACACCAAGCTTCGCCAGAACCGCTTGAATGTCGGCCGTATCCTCTGCCCGGTTGAGCCCAATCCAGATATCGGCCGAGCGCATGTTCAGCGTATTTGCATCCTGAAGCGCGTAGGCATGTTCGTCATCCCATGCCAGCCCGGCGTTCGGGACGCTGATGATCGGTCCGAACTGCGACATCCACACGGTGTGCTGGCGCGTCGCCAGGCTACCGTCATCTGCAAGCACCTGGTAACTGACCTGCTTCGGTATCATTCGCTCGACACGACCGTCAATAACGTAGGCGGTCGCATCGCCCGGAACGAGCTTGAGTTCATGCAGGGTAAATCGCTTGCCCGTTGAGACGGTGTGCGTCCAGGCGACATCCTTGTTAAATCCGATTTGCACCACGGCATTGTTGC
>DDIP01000460.1:9304-15243 GCA_002338605.1 Proteobacteria bacterium UBA1847
ATTTGCACCACGGCATTGTTGCCGATTGATGCGCCCATCACATCGAGTTTGCCGGGCACCGTCAGGTGCATCTGCCAGAACCGGTTCACTCCCTGCCACGGAAAGTGCGGATTACCGAGCAACAGTCCGCGCCCGTTGTCCGTCACGTCCGAACCGAACGCCCAGGCATTCGATCCGAGCAGCGGATCATTGAAGCGAAAGGCATCGAGCGCCGCGGTGGCCTGTTCGAGATCCGGCGGCGCAAAACTCCGGGCACCGGCTGGCGCCGGTTCGGCATTGACCATGGCGTCGGCCATCAGTCCAATGCCGAGTTGTACCATCGTCAGCTCCTGGAGGCGCAGGTAGTCTGCGGTCGTCATCGGTCTCAACCATGCCCTTGCCCTGCAGGCATCCGGCAGATCCGCAGCATGCTCCTCAAGGTAGCGGTTATAGCCTCGGACATAGCCCCGGACAATGGCTTGCGCCTCCTGGCTTACCGACAGTTGCGCGCGCGCCAGTGCCGCGTCATCCATGTGAGCACGCACGAAAATGTCGATCTGCTCGTTTGGCTGGTTACGCAAGCCAAGCAAGGCGGTTTGGTCCGGACCAAAGTACCTCGACCGCTCGCCCCTGATGGTGACGAGTTGATTTGCTGTCTGGCAAACATTGTCTTCTGCCTGGGCATAAGCGACGCCGTAGGCCAGCGACTCATAGTCAGGTGCCGTGACATGCGCGATGCCATAGGTCGTGCGCTGGATCTCGACTGTTCGGGACAATCCTGGCGATGTCGCACAAGCCGTTGCGATTAGCCCCGACGCCAGGCCGAGCGCGACGGCCCGCCTGCTACGGCGAGCTTGATTTTTCTTCACGCAACGCAACTAGAAATTCCAGGCAAATTCAACCCCATAAGTACGAGGCATGCCGGGAAGCTTGGCAATCGTCCCGAAAAAGTCGCGGAGTTCCGAAACGAAGTCTGTTTCGTCAGTCAGGTTCCGGCCCCACAGGTAGACTTCCCAGGTCTCAGCGTCGGACATCAGGCCAATGCGGGCGTCGACTTCTGTACGCGATGGAATCTCGCCGAACGCAATGGTGCCCGGGAAGGCGCTATTGTAGGGAACTTCGGTTTCGTTGTTTGCGGTCGTATAGTATTTGTCGGCGTAGGTTACGTCGCCGCGAAGCAGAAGCGTCGAACGCCATGCCGGAATACTGTGCAGGTACACGGCCCCAAGCGCCGCACTGGTCTCGGGCGCATTTACAAGCTTGTTGCCGGATACATCCGCGCCATTGCTGCCACCCCCCGGGAAGCTGTCAAACTCGGCATTCAGCAGACCGATCGATCCCTGGATCGAGAAGTCGTTGGTCAGGTACCAGCTGGCCTCAGCCTCCAGACCCGTGGTTTCGACTTTCGCGGCATTGTTGATTCGGATCGAGGTACGGCCACCGCCCAGATCCACAAACTGGTTAACCTGGTAGTCGTCATAGTTCGCAATGAACGCAGCAAGATTCAGCGTCACACGACCATCGAGGTAGTTTCCTTTGAGTCCGAGTTCGTAGCTGTCGACCGTTTCCTTGTCAAACTCGAGGCCCTGGTTCGCGGCCAGTTCGTCGGCATTGATGTAGTCCAGGTTGAACCCTCCACTCTTGTAGCCGGCGGAATACCGCGCATAGATGTTGGTCGCATCGTCGATCGCGAACGTAAGGTTGACTGCTGGTGCAAAAAAAGTGTCCGAACGGTCGTTGATCAATGGCGACGGGTTCATCGGATCCGTACCGGTGGAGCCTATCGAAAAGATGCCGGAGTTCCGGCCATCGAGAGTCCAGTTTACGTCCTTGTCTTCGATCGAGTAGCGTGCTCCGAAACCGAGCTTCCAGCGCTCGCTAAGCTGATAGGCACCGTTGAAATAGACTGCGTAGCTGTTGGTATCAACCTTGCCGCGATTGAATACTTTCGATAGCGGTGGGCCGAAACCGATGAGTTGCGCTACGGTTGCATTTGGCAGTGCCGGGGCCGGCGGCAGCGGCGGTGACAGTGCACCAGAGGCATACAGCGGACCTATGAAAGCGTCGATAAAATCGGCGCCGAGAACAACGTCGCGATTGGTTTTTGATTCCTGCTGATACAGATATAAGCCAACCATATAGGTAAACGGTTCCCCGTCAGCCGAGATGAACTGAAACTCCTGCGACAGCACGTCATAGTCGTCAGCGTATTCGATTGAAATGATATCGACGGGAGAATAATCGGTAGCGTTCGAATACACGGCGTCGGTCGTACGGTAACCCGTGATGCTTTTCAGCGTGTGGCCGCTGTCAAGATCATAAGTCAGGTCGAGCGCGCCACCGTATACGTCTCGATCATCAAACGGATCGAAGTTAAAAGCCACCTCGCCAAGCGCCGGTGCAGCCATGACGGGCTGTGCCCCGAGCATGTCGGTCACGGGATCGCCTAACAAGATCAGGCCCTCGCTGTTGAGACCATCGAAGGATGCATTGATCTCGAGCTTGTCGCTTGCGGCGATCCGCAGCTGTGCCCTGTAGGCCAGGACGTCGCGGTTACCGAGGTCGTTTCCGGTTACGATATTGCGTACATATCCATCGCGGTCTGTCTTCGAAACAGAAAAACCGGCACTCACCCTGTCACTCAAGGGGAGATTGACGATGCCCTTGATTTCACTGTAGTTAAAATTACCAATATCGGCACTGACAATTCCGTGGAATTCATCATCGGGCTTCTTGGTAATCAGGTTGATCGCGCCCGCGACCGTGTTCTTGCCAAACAGCGTCCCCTGTGGGCCACGCAGTACTTCAATGCGCTCCAGATTGAGCAACTCCTGGTTTATCGCCGGCGACTGACCAACGTATACGCCGTCGACGTAGACACCGACACGAGAATCAAAACCGATGTTTCGGCTCGGTGCCCCAACACCACGGATGGTGACTGTCGAAGTGAAGTCGTTCCCCGGCGATATTTGCAGGTTCGGAATGTAGTCGGCGACGTCCTTGAGTTCGCGAATGCCGGTCTGATCAATTGCATCACTGTTGAAAACCGAGATGGCAACCGGAACATCCTTGAGTCGTTCGGTTCGTTTTTGAGCCGTAACCACGATCTCCTCGATCAAGAAGCCGTCGTCCTGCGCGATCGCTGCGAATGAAGCCATGAGCAGCGCAGTTACAGCACCACCGGTAATTTGGGTCCGCATTGCCATCCTTGCAGTCCCGCCATTCCTCGTTTTGCCCTTGGTCATTGCCTGACCCCTCGATTTGTCGATAAACTGGCAAAATGGTATGACCACTTGTTCACTGTGTCAATTCTTCTCCGCTGGAGTAATCCGTGAGTCAATCCGACAGGCTTGTAAAAATTGCCCCGACACTGCGACGCGAGGCCCTTGCTGAGCAAATTGTTCGACAAATCGTCGGACTCATCAAAGACGGCAACCTGAAACCGGGGGACCGACTTCCCGCAGAACGCATCCTTGCGACCCAGCTCGGCGTCGGTCGCCCAACACTGCGCGAGGCGCTGCGCGCATTGCAGTTGCTCGGGATAGTCGACATACGTCATGGCGGCGGTGTGTTTGTCTCGGAAATTCAACCCGAGGCACTGATGGGTCCCCTGCACTTGTTCGTCAGTGTCGAGAACCAGGACCTCACGAAACTGCTCGAAGCTCGCAAGGTCATTGAAGGCGCAGTACTCGCGTTCGTGGCGAGCAAGATTTCAGATGCTGCGATTGACGCACTGAATAGCAATCTGCGACGCCTGAAAACGCTGATCGACAATGCGACCGACGATCACAGCTATCGACAGCAATTCCACGTTCTGGCCCAGGAGTTTCGCGACATCATCGAAGCCGCCGCTGACAACCCGGTTTTGTCGCGCGCTGTGCTCAGTTTCGATGTCTATACGGCAACCGCTCGCAACCAGCTTCTGAGGATCGACTCACCTGAACAGTTACTCGTGAACCATTGCCGTATCGTCGACGCTCTGACGGACCGTGACCCGGCCGCTGCCAAAGAAGCCCTCGAAGCTCACATTGATTATCTGAGCAGCGCTGCGGATACCGCGCACGAGCCGGACAATGCATAAGTGGACCCGACGCGGTGTGATTGGTGGCGCCGCCGCTGTGCTAGCCACTGGTGCATGGTGGCTGCGTGGTCGTAAACCACCCGTTGGGGCCGAGATCACGGACAACAGCCTGGCGCGTGCGGAGGCGTTGTTGCATTCGCAGACGATCGTCGATGTGCACAGTCATTCCGGACGCTCCTTCCTCGTTGGGGCGAGTCCCAACAATCTCATCGTCCGACTCATGCGTGACGGGTTTGAACGACAGCGTGCGGCTGATATGCAAGCTGCGCAGGTGAACGCTGGACTCATCGCGATCGTCGCTGACATCGCCGTGCTCGGGCTGACGGACAACGGCCTTCAGACGGTGCGCCCTTTTGAGCCCGGCGAGGCCTTTGCCGACTACCAGCGACAACTGACCCGTCTGTTACATGTCATCGATGACGGTACGTTTTCGCTCGCATTGTCAGTCAATGACATCCTGACAGCGAGATCGGCGGCAAGTCCCGCTGTCGTATTGTCCTGCGAGGGTGGCGACTTCATCGAGACCGATGTCACTCGGGTTGAAGATGCCTACAATGCCGGGCTGCGTTCGATCACATTGCTGCACTACAACGAGAATTTGCTCGGCGATAACCAGACCGGTTCACGCCTGCACGGCGGCCTCACGGCGCTTGGCCATGAGGTCGTCGCTGAAATGAATCGTCTTGGTATGGTCGTCGATGTCGCCCATGCCAGCTTCGAGACCTGCAGGGACACGATTTCTGCATCTAAGGCGCCTGTAATGCTTTCGCACAGCAATCTCAATACGAATTCGAATAGCTCACCGCGATTCCTTAGCCGCGAGCACGCCCACCTTGTAAGCGATGCCGATGGCATCATCGGCGCCTGGCCCGCCGGAATTGGCAGCAAAACCCTGGCCGACTTCGCGGCCCAGGTGATCGCCCTCGCCAACGAGGTGGGTGCCAACCATATCGCGATCGGCACTGATATGGATGGCAACTACAAGCCGGTCCTGACCGACTACACGGATTTTGTATTGCTTGCGGCCCTGTTGCTTCAACAAGGCATGTCCGAAAGTGACATTGGCAAATGTCTGGGCGGTAACTTCTTGCGCGTATTCAGTGACGTGGAAGCGGTCGCGGCTGTTGCCGGGCACTCGCCATCGAAAACGCAGCCAGAAATTCAGTAAAAATTAACAATCAGCGCAGAGGTCTTTGAACAAGTCTCAACAATACAACAGAGCAAATTCCGTCTGGTTGACGGAACTCAACTCTCTCTCGAATAGCCTCGGGATCCGATGCCCGAGAGCAGTAAATGTTCTCTGTCGATTGCTATAAGTTTCGATGTACTCTCCAATATCGGATATGGCCTGTCACCGAGATATATATCGTTCACGATGAACGATCTAGCAGTTCCAATCTGGTTTTAATTGAGTAATACCGACCCAATGGACTCGAGTGAGAGCATCGTATTACGGTGTCGTCAACCAAGACTACTCACGGTGATCCCAATCGATCGGGGCTGCACGTGATTGCGATTCGTTCCTTCAAGAATTGCGGCCGGGTCCGTGTCCTTCTGTCAAGAAACACGTCGCAGTGATTTCGTGGCGGCGACATTGCTGAGTATCAAGGCGCCGCGAACCACCAGCGTGACAAAGGCTGCAGAGGCTACCCCGAGTAACAAAATACCTGCCTCATTCTGTTGCTGGACAGTATAGGTAGAGCAAACCGGGACAACGGCGCTTGCGTACACCAGGCCCGCCGCCAGAATCATGCCGAGTGCGTAGATGCCGAATGCAATCTTTGCCTGGAATGGTAAGCGCGGCAGGCCGATTGCCAGTGACCAGCCCACAGTGAGCATGTTGATGTGCATCAATTGATCCACCCATGTGTGGGTGAGC
>DDIP01000068.1:0-9869 GCA_002338605.1 Proteobacteria bacterium UBA1847
GGCCGCAGACAATCCAGTCGTGAATAGCCGCCGCCGTACCGACATTCTGAACCAGGCATCCTACATCGGAGGGTAAACCACCACTGGGAACTTCGCGATTGGTAACAAGCTGCACCAGTTGATCTTCACCGCCGGACGGATAAATTGTCGGCACTTGTTTGATCACAATACGCGGGTCACCAGTTTCCGCCAGAGCGTCGGCGAGTTGTCGAATTGCCTCAGGCTTGTCACTTTCGACAACAATAAAACAGACATCGATTTGCAGCGCATGCATCAGGATCTTCGCGCCGCTTATAATCTCGGTGGCTCGTTCACGCATCAGCATGTCATCGCAGCTGATGTAGGATTCGCACTCGACGCCGTTTAGCAACAGGTAATCGATTTCGCAGGTGCGCGCCTGCATCAGCTTTTGTGCAGTGGGAAATACTGCGCCACCGAGGCCAACAATGCCGCCCTGCAGGATATCGGTCAGCAGGTTTTCAGGTGTCAGGTTCTTGTAATCGGGATTCGTCGCCGGCGATGGAGCGGCTTCATCCTTGCCGTCACATTCGATAATCACACAGGGCGCAGGCTCGCCATTTCGCCGGCCAACCGGCCACGGTTCGATGGCGAGTACTGTACCGGACGACGATGCGTGCACAGGCGCACTAAGCGAACCTTCCGCGGCTGCAACCAGCTGACCTTTCAGGACCCGCTCACCGATCGCCACGACGGGTTGAGCGGCATCGCCAACATGTTGCGTGATTGGCAAAACGAGTTGCGCCGGAATCGGAACGTCCTGTATCGCCTGCGCTGTCGATTCTGACTTGTGGGCCGGCAAACGCAGTCCGCCGTGCAGCTTGCCGAGGTCATAGGTAGGCGCACTCATGTGAGGGGCCTCATGCTGATGCAGTCCACCGGGCAGGGCGCCACACAGAGTTCACAGCCCGTGCACTCGCTTTCAATGACGGTGTGCATCAGCTGATGCGCTCCGACGATTGCATCGACGGGACAGGCATTCCGGCAATGTGTGCAACCGATGCACAGTGTTTCGTCGATAACAGCGACCGACGGCACGGTTGATGCGGCGAGTGGTAGCGTCTCCCGGCCAAGCAGTGTGGCAAGGCGCCGAACCGTTTCATCGCCCCCCGGTGGGCAGAGATTGATCGCCGCCGACCCATCGACCAACGCCGCAGCATATGGCCGGCATCCGGGATAGCCGCATTGCGCACATTGTGTTTGCGGAAGCAGTTCGTTGACCTGCTCAACGAGGTCTCCCTCGCCTGACGGCAGGCGGCGAGAGGCAAAGCTCAGACCGATGCCCGCGAGCAGGGCGATTGCAGCGATTGTAATGATGGCTGTCCACATGGTGGTCCGTTACGACCTTGCCATGCCGGCGAAACCCATGAATGCCAACGACATGATGCCGGCGGTGACCAGGGCAATGGCCGTGCCGCGAAAAACAACCGGGATGTCGGCGGCTTCCAGCCTTTCGCGTATTGCCGCAAACAATACCAGCACCAATGCGAAACCGGCCGCTGCACCAACACCGAAAAACAGGGATTCGATGAAGTTATTGGTCTCCTGCACATTGAGCAGCGCCACGCCGAGGACGGCGCAGTTGGTCGCAATGAGCGGAATGTAAATACCGAGAACCTGGTCGAGCATCGGACTCAGGCGGCGCACCATAATTTCAGTGAATTGCACACTGGCCGCGATAACCAGGATAAAACTGATCGTTCGCAGGTACTCAAGGTTCAATGGCACCAGAATGTGCTCGTGCAAAAGGTAGGCCGTTGCTGACGACAGCGTCAAGACAAAGCCAGTCGCCATTGACATACCTATTGCGGCTTCCAGGCTCCGAGAAACTCCGAGAAACGGACAGAGACCGAGGAACCGGACCAACACGAAATTGTTGACCAGGACGGTACTGATGAGAATGAGAATGAGGTCGGTCATGCCTCTATTGTAAGGTCTACTTGACGCGCATGCCCGGCTTTGCGCCTTCATCCGGCGACAACAGGAAAATATCCTCACCACCGGGGCCTGCAGCGAGCACCATGCCTTCGGATACGCCGAAACGCATTTTTCTCGGCGCCAGATTTGCGACAACGATAACGTGGCGACCGATCAGTGTCGCAGGGTCGTAGGCGGCCTTGATTCCGGCAAATACGTTGCGTGTTTCATCGCCGACATCCAGCGTCAGCGCGACCAGCTTGTCTGCGCCATCCACAGTTTCTGCTTTCTCGATGCGAGCAATGCGCAGATCGACTTTCATGAAATCGTCAATACTGATGCTATTGTCCGGTGTTACCGGTGCGGCTTCGACCTTTTTTGTCAGTGAGCTCTTTGATTGCTCGACCATGGCATCTACCTGTGATGTCTCGACTCGTGTCAGTAGGGGTTTGAATTTATTGATGCGTGTGTTCAGTAAGGGCTCCGCAGCATCATTCCAGGTCCAGCCGGACTCATTCAGAAATGCGCGGGCCTCGGCAGCGACGCCCGGAATCACCGGGGACAGATAGATCATCAGGCTGCGAAACATGTTCAGTCCTTGCGTGCAGACGGACTGGACGGCATCGGACTTGCCCTCATCCTTGATCATCAGCCAGGGTTTGTATTCATCAATGTACCGATTGGCGCTGTCGGCGAGGGTCATGATCATGCGCATTGCCTTCGAGTATTCCCGATTCTCGTAGTGCTCGGCGATCGGGTCCGCACTGTCGGAGAATGCTGCGAACAGCGCCCTATCGTCCAGCGTGGCGGAAAGCTGTCCATCGAATCGCTTGCTGATAAAGCCTGCACATCGACTGGCGATATTGACGAGCTTACCGACGAGATCGGAGTTCACGCGCGCAATGAAATCTTCGAGGTTGAGGTCAATATCGTCAATTGTCGGGCCAAGCTTGGCCGCGTAGTAGTAACGCAGGTGATTGGGATTCAGGTGGTCGAGATACGCACGGCCGTTGATGAACGTCCCGCGTGCTTTGGACATTTTCTGACCGTTAACTGTCAGAAATCCGTGTGCAAAAACGCTGGTCGGTGTGCGATAGCCGGATCCTTTCAGAACGGCGGGCCAGAACAAGGTATGGAAATACATGATGTCCTTGCCGATGAAATGGTAGAGCTCGGTATCGCTACCTGCTTTCCAGTAATCGTCAAAATCCAGGCTTGCATCGCGCGCGCACAGGTTCTTGAAACTCGCCATATAGCCAACCGGCGCATCAAGCCAGACATAGAAATACTTGTCTTCGGTTCCGGGAATCTTGAAACCAAAATAGGGCGCGTCACGCGATATGTCCCAGTCCTGAAGCCCGGTCTCAAACCATTCCTCAAGTTTGGCGAGCATGTTCCGGTCAAGCGCAGCGCTGTCCATCCAGTTGCGCAGGCGGTCGGTGTATTCGCTGAGCTTGAAGAAATAGTGCTCGGAGTCCCGTTTCACCGGCGGTGTACCTGACAGCACGGAGACGGGGTCAATCAGGTCTTCGGGCGAATAGGTTGCACCGCACACCTCGCAGGCATCGCCATACTGGTCCGCGCTCTTGCAAATCGGGCAAGTGCCGCGGACGAAACGATCCGGAAGAAACATACCCTCTTTTTCGTCATACGATTGTTCGATCGTCCGGGTATAGATGTCACCGTTTTCACGAAGCTTTTCGTAAATATCCGTTACCAGCGCTTCATTCTCGGGCGAATGGGTGCTGTGAAAATTATCGAATTCGATGTCGAAATCGGAAAAGTCGCGAACAAACTCGGCCGATACTCTCTCAGTCAGTTCCTCCGGCGAAATGCCCAGCTCGCGCGCCTTGAGCATGATTGGCGTGCCGTGAGCGTCGGAGGCACACACGTAGGTGCAGGTATGGCCGCGAAGTTTCTGGAATCGCACCCAGATATCGGTCTGCAGATACTCGACGAGATGGCCCATATGGATGGAGCCATTCGCGTAGGGCAGTGCACTGGTAACGAGTATTTTTCTTTGTTTTTGCGGCATCGGGCGCGATTATGCCACGCCGGGGAAGAATTATTCGATGTCTTTGACGTTCTCGAATTTGTGTTTGTTGTTCGCCTGTTGGTAGGCCTCCTGCCCGGATACCCAGCCCTTTTCAACAAGTTCCATCAGCGCGTTGTCCATGGTTTTCATGCCGATTCGACCGCCACTCTGAATTGCCGTTTCCAGTTGGTCCAGTTTGCCCTGGCGGATCAGGTTGGCAACGGCTGGCGTATTGATCATGATTTCGAGAGCCGCGGCACGACCGGGTTTATGAATGGTCGGCAGTAATTGCTGCGAGACAACGCCGCGTAGCGACGTCGAGATCATTGTTCGAATGTGGCTTTGCTTGTCAGCCGGGAAGGAGTTGATGATCCGATCGACAGTCTGGGCAGCACCGTTTGTGTGCAGGGTACCCATGACCAGGATACCCATTTCCGCGGCTGTAACGGCGATGCCGATCGTTTCGAGGTCCCGCATTTCGCCGACGAGGATGACATCGGGATCCTCGCGCAAGGCCGAATGCAGGGCATTGGCAAAACTCGCGCTATGTACGCCGATCTCACGCTGGCTGATCAGGCAGCTTTTTGCCGAATGAACAAATTCGATCGGGTCCTCGATGGTTACGATGTGACCTTTCAATCGCCGATTCATTTCATCGATCATCGCGGCTAGCGTCGTCGATTTTCCGGAGCCGGTCTTGCCGGTTACCAGAATCATGCCCTGAGTGTGGCGACATAGCTGGCGTACAACATCCGGCATATTCAGGTCATCAAGCGTCATCGCCTTTGAGGGAATGGCGCGAAAAATGGCCCCGATCCCGTTGATGTGCCGAAACACATTGACGCGAAAGCGGGAGACTCCGGTTATTTCGTAGGCAAAATCGGCGGCATCGTTCTGATCAAATGCGCGTTGAGTCGCGCCATCCATGATTTCCGCCATGGCTTCCTGAACCAGATCAATGGACAGTCTCTCGTCCATGATGGACATCAAATTGCCGTGCACCCGTGCACGCACCGGGTCACCCGACACAAAATGCAGGTCGGATGCACTCTGCCCCAGTGCTGCTTGAAGATATTTGTCGATTTTTCTCATTGGGCTATAACTTTGACTCGTCGCCGATATCGATAATCGGGACAAGATCCGTGTCGGTTACGAAACGCTGGAACTTCTTCTTGTCGGTGGCGAACCGGATAGCATCGTCCGGGTCGATTTCCTTTGCATTAATAAAGTCGAGCAGCGTTTGATCCATCATTTGCATGCCAAGTGCCTTTCCCGTTTGCATTTGCGATGGAATCTGGTGCGTCTGGTCCGACGTAATCAGCTTGGCGATCGCACGGTTGTTAACAAGAATTTCCAGTACAGCCCGCCGGCCACGACCATCGGGCGTCTTGACAAGAACCTGGGTGACCACAGCTTTGAGGCTCATGGCAAGAAAGCCTTTGGTCTGTTCGCGCAATTCTCCGGGGAGTGCGTCGATAATACGATCGAGGGTTTTTACGGCACCTGTCGTATGCAAGGTGCCCAGTACCAGGTGGCCCGTTTCGGCTGCGGTCATCGCCATTGAAATTGTTTCGGCGTCACGCAACTCACCGACCAGGATAACGTCGGGATCTTCACGCATGGCGGATCGAACGCCGTCGGCAAAGCTTGTGACATGCGTACCGAGCTCGCGCTGGATGACCTGGCTGTTCTTGCTTGGATGCACGAATTCGATCGGGTCTTCAAGGCTGATAATGTTAAGCGCACGTGTTGAGTTGAGGTGGTCGATCATCGCGGCCAGCGTTGTCGACTTACCGGTACCGGTCGAGCCGGTTACCAGCACCATTCCCTGGTGGTAGTCACAAAACTTTTTCAGAATGGGCGGCATGTGCAGCTGGTCCAGTGTGGGAACGTCACCGGGAATGTATCGAAATACTGCGCCGTAGCCGGTTGCCTTTCGAAATACGTTGACACGAAATCGGCCGCCTTCGTCGGCAACGTAGGAAAAATCCAGGTCGTCGCCCTTGCTCAGTAGTTCTTTTTGCTTGGTAGTCAGAATCTCCTGGATGTAGGACTCCAGTTCGTTGTCGGACAATTCGCGAAACTTGATCGGCATCAGGTCGCCGTTCATTCTCAGCATCGGTGGCACGCCAACGGCCAGGTGAATGTCTGAGCACCCTTGTGCAAGACCAAGTTTCAGAAAGGCGTCTATTCGTGCCATGTCGTGCCTTAGAGGTTGATGGAGTCGAGACCTTCGGTCAGCTCTTCCATTGACTGGTGGCGTTTCGTCTTGTCAACCGACATCGCCTTGATGATGAGTTCTGCGTAGTCATCCGGCAAGTCGGGGTTGATTTCCTGGCAATGTTTCGCTTTCCCCTGGACGTGCTGATACATGACCGACATGTGATCGCCGCGGCTGTAGGGAGGAATGCCCGTAACCATTTCATACATGATGACACCAACGCTATAGATATCGGCAGTCTGGTCGACCTTCTTGCCAAGGATTTGCTCGGGTGCCATGTATTTCGGTGAACCAATCACGTAGCCGGTCTTGGTAAGCTGAGTGTCGCCGCTACTGGCCGCAGCCGCAACGCCGAAGTCCACGATCTTCAGGAGTCCCTCGTCATTGACAAGTATGTTTGCAGGCTTTAAGTCACGATGAATGACGCCCGCGAGGTGCGCGACGGTCATGCCTGTTGCCATATCGCGGGAATATTTCAAGGCCTTCTTGAGGTCCATGGGCTTGCTGTCGGGAATTTCGCCGGACAGCGTGTGTGATGGAAAATACTCCATTGATATCGCATAGGCGCCCTGCAAATGCAGGAAGTCATAAATTCGAATGACGTTTCGATGCGTAATCTTTCTTGAGTAACGCAACTCGTGGACAAAGCGCTTCATCATTTCTTCATCCGAGGATACGTTCGGGTTCAGGAACTTGAGAATTAGCTGCTCGTCAACTACTTCATCGTGCATCAGCAGTACCGTACCGAAAGCACCCTTGCCGATTTTCTCGATGTACTTGTATCGACCATCGATAATATCGCCCGGGTTGAGCTGTGCGATGTCGAGAACCGGAAGTGCAGTCGGCGCTTCGGCGGCGGCCGGGGCCTCGGCGGCACCCTGTTCCTTGGATTGTGCGCCAAGTAATTTTTCGAGGTCGGAATTGTCGAGTAACAAGGTTTTTGTATGCACGCCGATTTTTTCGGCGCGCACGTTTTCTTCGATCACGGTCTCGGAATACCGGTCATCCAGGCTCTTGAGCGCTGTGTCGGCAGCATTGACAATTGTGTATTCATCAGACTGTTTGATTTTCTTGAGGACAGTGCGAATCGTCTCGGCATGCGCATCGTCAGCGAGATGAGAAAGTGCCTTGATCGCCTCGATCTGTATTGCACGATCCTGGCTTTGCAGCATGGGTACGATCTTGGAGATATGTTTGGCATTGCCCATCTTTCCAAGGGCGCGGATGACAACTGTATCGGTCTTTGGATCGGCACCGAGCATGGACTCAAGCTTCGGTAACGCCTTGGGGCTGCCAATTTTTGACAGCGCATCGACGGCCCGTTCGCGTACCCACCAATCCGTGTCGTCAGTGGCATTGATCAGCCCGTCAACCGCGCGCTCGTCCTTGGTCGCGTTCAGTATTTCGATTGCGGAGCGACGAATCTCCTCGTCTTTCGACGTCACGAGTTTCAGTACAGAGTCGACGACCCTGGGCCCGCCGATCTCGGCGAGCGCGTCGCCAGCGCGCGAACGCACCCACCAGTCAGCGTCCTTGATCGCCGCCAGCAAATCCTTGACCGATGATTCGTTGCCGACTTCGTTCAGGACCTCGACGGCCGCGCGACGCGAATATTCCGATTCGTCCTTCAGTGCGGGTATCAGGTACTTGACTGTATTCGGGTGATTGATCCGGATCAGGACGTCGACCGCCTTGCTCTGGACGTCGAGGTCGGGATCCGTTAACACCTCGGCGACTTTGGCGATATTGATGGATTTTTCCGGCCGTGTTGCCAGTGCGGACAATGCCGCTGCCCGGACCATCTTGTTGGGGTCCTTGAGCTGCATTTCCATCGCGTGCGTAATTTCCGCTTTGTCAAATTTTGCCAGCAGTTGCATCAGGTGAATCTTGATCACCGGATCCTTTCCGCCCATGCGGGCGATAAGGTCCGGAATCATCTCGGGCTTAATCGTCTCCTGGATAATCTTGAAGATCGCGGCTTTTTCTTTCGGCTCACATTCGTAAGCATGACGCAGAAGCTCATGAACGCTGAGGTCCTGTTTGTGTACACGCAGGACTTCGATCAGCGCAGGCTTCGAAACTTCTTCATCTTCAAAAAAGTCGAGCAGGTTATTGGCGTTGTAAGACGTGCTGCTGGACAGCGCCCAGGCGGTACCTGAGACGACACGCTCGTTCCCGTCAGCGAGGCCTTCCTTGTACAGGGGCAGGTTCTTGTCGTTGACCATTGATCCCAGGATATCGACCAGGACCATGGTGTGGGTCTTGTCCGACATCGCGAGGGCGTCAATGATTTTCGGTACCGCTTTGCTACCGGCGCTTTTAAGCTTTGTAACCAGTTTTTGCGCGGCAGGCGACGCGGGATCCTGCTCCGCGATGAGCTGCCCAATAATCTGGTCCGAGCGGAATGTTGCGAGAAAGCCCACTCAGCCCATCCGTTTTCTGGTTGCGTTATGTAATACCAAGATCTAAGTCGCCCATGCCCAAGCCAAGCGGTGCCGACGGGTGGCCCGGGGCCATCCAGTGATCGTTTCCGCTACTCCCGAACGCGGCATTATGCCACATCGGTTCCCGCACATCGCTCGCCATTACTGGCTTTCAGCGAACCGCCAGCTCCGCTACAATGTGCCTGCGAATTTACCGGCAAGCCGATCCTTCGCAACTAAATTTTACCTAATGCCAGCCAGCGAAGTGTGACGGTGTCATCAGAAACGGACGTGAATAAGTTCCTCAATTCCATTGAGTTAGCCGCGATTGGCCTGCCATTACATGAGGTTGGGCGGGTCATCAGCGCAAGCGTCAATGGCACAACGGCGAGCGTGGCTCTCGAGATCGGATTTCCGGCAACCTCGATCCTGAACGACATGCGTTCGGAAATCTCCGACAAACTGCACACGCATTTCGGTGTGGAATCCGCCGATGTTGATATCACGACGAAAATATCGGCGCACGCGGTCCAGGGCAGTCTCAAGCCGGTCCCTGGTATCAAGAACATTATTGCGATCGCCTCCGGCAAGGGCGGCGTGGGCAAGTCGACGGTTGCCGTCAACGTCGCGCTGGCACTGGCTGCGGAGGGGGCTGCCGTGGGCATTCTGGACGCGGACATCTACGGGCCAAGCCAGCCCCATATGCTGGGACTGACAGGAGAAAAGCCGGTCAGCGAAGACGGAAAGACCATGTTGCCGTTAAAGGGGCACGGCCTCCAGGTCATGTCGATCGGGTTCCTGGTGAATCCGGACCAACCGATGGTCTGGCGCGGTCCCATGGTGACATCGGCGTTGAACCAGTTGATGTACCAGACCCGTTGGGAGGCCCTCGATTACCTGATTGTCGATATGCCTCCCGGAACCGGTGATATCCAGCTCACGTTGTCGCAGAAAGTGCCGGTTTCCGGTGCGGTGATCGTGACCACGCCGCAGAACATTGCGACGCTCGATGCACGCAAGGGTCTCGCCATGTTCCGCAAGGTATCGATTTCGGTGCTGGGTGTGGTCGAGAACATGAGCACGTACATATGTTCGTCCTGCGGACATGAGGAAGCGATTTTCGGGCAGGGCGGCGCTCAGCAGATCGTCGACGATTTCGACGTGCCACTGCTCGGACAGCTGCCGCTGGCGGCACACATCCGCGAGCAAACGGACAGCGGCGTGCCAACGGTCTTGTCAGATCCGGCGTCATCGG
>DDIP01000068.1:9981-15217 GCA_002338605.1 Proteobacteria bacterium UBA1847
GGCTGCCGGCGCCTATCGTATGGTCGCAATACG
Organism: Proteobacteria bacterium UBA1847; assembly: GCA_002338605.1. GTDB lineage: Bacteria > Pseudomonadota > Gammaproteobacteria > Steroidobacterales > Woeseiaceae > UBA1847. Next base: position 10,015 of record DDIP01000068.1, read on the forward strand.
CATAGCGGCGGCGCAGGCGGCGAAAAAGGCCGATTACCGATCGAAATTCGGCAGTATCGTCGTTGAAGGCAAACAATGAGCATCAAGTCGGACCGATGGATTCGCCGCATGGCGGCGGATCACGGCATGATCGAGCCATTCGAACCCGGGCAGGTTCGTGAACGAGGTGGCCAGCGCATCGTGTCATATGGAACATCGAGTTACGGCTACGACGTCCGATGCGCTGATGAGTTCAAGGTGTTTACCAATATCAATTCCGCGGTCGTCGATCCGAAGGCCTTCGATGAATCGAGCTTCGTCGATATTCGAAGTGATGTTTGTGTCATCCCGCCAAACTCATTTGCACTGGCGCGCACTGTCGAGTTTTTTCGTATTCCGCGCACGGTTCTGACGATTTGTTTGGGCAAATCGACCTACGCGCGTTGCGGCATCATCGTGAATGTCACGCCGCTTGAACCTGAATGGGAAGGGCATGTGACGCTGGAGTTTTCCAATACAACCACATTGCCGGCGAAGATCTATGCCAACGAAGGCGTTGCGCAAATGCTGTTTCTCGAGTCGGATGAGGCATGCGAGACTTCTTACCGCGATCGTGGCGGCAAGTACCAGGGCCAGACCGGTGTGACGCTGCCGAAAGCCTAGACGCCGGCTTCTAAAAGCTTTGCACGACCGGCTCTTGGGCCTGTTTGCCATCCACCCAGCAATGCCCGTCGCGAAATTCCACTTTTCCCGAACCGACCCAGCCAGCCGCTTGCGGGTAGATGTGGTGTTCGACAGCCTGCACACGCAGTGCCAGTTGCTCAGCCGTCTCGCCGGGCTTTACCTTGAGACGTCCTTGCAGAATTCGGGGGCCGGCATCGAGTTTTTCAGTGACGAAGTGCACCGTGCTGCCATGCCATTCGTCGCCGGCATCAATGACACGCTGGTGAGTATTGAGGCCCGGGTAGTTCGGCAGCAATGCTGGGTGGATATTCAGGATTCTACCTTTGTAATGCTTCACGAACCGGTTGCTCAGAATACGCATGAAGCCGGCAAGCACCAGTAAGTCGGGCTCGAATTGATCGAGTTCCGCGATCACCGCGTCATCGAATGACTCGCGGTCCGGATAGTCCCGGTGTTGTATGCAGGCGGTCGGAATGCCGGCTTTTTCGGCCCGCTCGAGGCCAAAGGCATTCGGGTTGTTGCTGAACACGACACAAAGTTCGAGCGCAAGATCGCCGCGCCCGACTGCATCGATTAATGCCTGAAGATTTGTGCCTGAGCCGGAGATCAGGATGGCAGTTTTGCAGCGCCTGACCATCAGACGTAATGCACGATCCGTTTCGTTGCCGGATCGCCATCGACAATTCGGCCAATCTGCCAGGCAGACTCGCCGTGGTCGGCCAGAATTTTTACTGTTTCTGTGGCAGACCTCGCATCAACCATGACAACCATTCCGACGCCACAATTGAAGGTGCGGCGCATTTCGGCGGTGTCGATATTGCCGGTTGCTGCCAGCCAATCGAACACCGCGCCCTGTGACCAGCTTTGTGTGTCTATTTCGGCATCGAGCGCGCCGCTCAGCACGCGTGGAATATTTTCCGTAATGCCTCCTCCCGTTATATGCGCGAGTCCCTTGATGCTGACCGACTGCATGAGTGCGAGAATCGATTTGGCGTAGATTCGCGTCGGTTGCAGCAGTCGTTCACTCGCCGCCACACCGTCGATCAGATCATCCGGTGCACGTTCGAGGACCTTGCGGATCAGGGAGTACCCGTTCGAATGCGGACCGCTCGATGCAATACCGATAATTGCATCGCCGGCGCTGATGCCACTACCGTCGATCAGTGCCGCACGTTCAACGACGCCGACGGTGAACCCGGCGAGATCGTACTCTCCCTCTGCGTACATATCCGGCATCTCGGCGGTCTCGCCACCAATCAGCGCAGCACCAGCCTGCAGGCAGCCTTCCGCGATTCCGGAAATCACGTCAACGGCAACGTCATTGTCCAGTTTTCCGCAGGCAAAATAATCCAGGAAAAAAAGCGGCTCGGCGCCTTGCACCAGGACGTCGTTGACACACATCGCGACAAGATCGATGCCAATGCTGCTGTGCCGATTGAGCCGCTGAGCAAGCATCAGCTTGGTGCCGACGCCGTCGGTACCGGAGACGAGCACCGGCTCGTGATACCGGCCAGGCGGCAATGCGAACATTCCGCCGAAACCACCGATCCCGGCGAGAACTTCGGGTCTCCGGGTGCGCTGTACCAGCGGCTTGATTCGCTCGACAAGTTCGTTGCCGGCATCAATATCGACACCTGCATCTTTGTAGGTAAGTGGTTTATTGCTCATTAGGGGGTGGCATACTCCGTGAGGGCGATATAATAGTGCTTGGCGACCAACGGGGAAACCACCCTTGCAATTAATGCTGAACTTCCGACATGTCGAATTGCTGCGACATCCTCTCATCTGCGCTGTCGCGGCGCTGCTTTTTACTCTTGTGCCCGGGTATTCGGCAGTCGCCGTTGAAGTACCGACGCTTTATACAGCGCAGGTGCCATGGGACAGGATTGCCGACGGTTCGCGCGAAGAAGCTTACAAGACGGCATTGAAAGAAGTCCTCGCCAGGGTTTCCGGGTCAGAGCTGAGCGAGGACGAGGATTCCATAAATGCCCTGTTCCCGAGGCCACAGGACTATGTCACCCAGTATCGGCCAGATGCCGAGGACACGTTGTGGGTAACATTCGACGGTCAGGCAATCGAGCGAGTCTTGCGCAGTTCCGGCGAAACAGTGTGGGGTCGAGATCGTCCCTTGACGCTGATCTGGCTTGCCGTTGATTGGGGGCAGGGTGATCGTGAAATAATCGCCGCCGGCGAACCGGAGAGGACACAGCAGGAAGGCCGTTCGATCGACCGCAACCGGCTGCTGCGGGAACGACTGCTCGAAATTGCGCGAAAACGTGGTTTACCGGTTCTGTTTCCATTGCTCGATACAACGGATCTGCAGGGCGTTTCGTTCAGCGATATTTGGGGTGGCTTTGACGATCGCATTGTCGATGCGTCGCGCCGCTACGATGCAGACTCAATCCTGATAGGCCGCATTCGATCGACCGGAAGCCAGCTCAATCGGTGGACCTATCGTTTCGGTCCAGAGACGCGCACCTGGAGCGGTCCACCCGAGATGGTCATCGCCCGGATTGCGGATCTGCTTGCAGCGGAATTTGCCGTAGGCGGTAATGCACCCCTGGAAACCCTCGTGTTGAACGTGTCGGGCATACAGAGTGTTGATGCCTACGGCTCGGCACAAGCGATGTTGTCCGGTCTCAGCCTGATCGAGAGTTTCAAGATCACAGCCGTTTTCGGCGACGTTGTCAGTTATGAGATTGAGGTTCGCGGAGGCGCGGAGCGCCTGCGGCGTGCGTTGCGTTTTGCAGGTCTGCTTGAAGCCGAGACCGGTCCTGAAATGCCCGGATTCGATACGACGCCGACGCTTGAATTCTTTTACGAAACACGCGACTCAAGCACGCGACCATCGAATGTCTTTTAACTGGGTCCCAAACGCGATTTCGCTGCTTCGCATAGCACTCGTCGCGCCAATTCTGTTGCTGATCTTAAACGGCAGCTACGCATGGGCAATCGTCCTGTTTTGTATCGCCGGTTTTTCCGATGGCGTAGATGGTTATCTCGCCAAACGCTATGGCTGGCGTACGCGTCTGGGTGCATTGCTCGATCCGATCGCGGACAAGCTGTTGGTTGCCGGACTGTTTATCACGCTGGCCTACATGCAGCTTATCCCGACGTGGCTTGCCAGCGTTGTGATATTTCGTGACCTCGTAATCGTTGCGGGTGCGACTGCCTATAACTTTATCGTCGGGCCCGTCCAGGGCGAGCCGACCCGAATCAGCAAGCTCAATACTGCCCTGGAGTTGCTGTTCCTGCTATTCGTCATGAGTCGTGCGGGTTTCGGCTGGCCCGATGAAATCACGAATACAGTGCTCGGGGCCTCCATCCTGGTTACGGTCGTAATCAGCGGTGTCGACTACGTATGGTCATGGTCGAGACGGGCACGAACAGGGGATTAATATGCAATCCAATCTGCGACTCAACTGGCTGATTGCAACGGCAATCTTCGGCTGGCTGCTCTACCTGCTGGCACCGGTGCTGACACCGTTCATTGCTGCCGGTTTATTGGCCTACATGGGTGATCCTTTTGCCGATCGGCTGCAAAAGCACAGCATCCCGCGTACGCTCGCCGTCGTCATTGTTTTCCTCAGCACGTTCTTGCTGATTGGATTGCTGGTGCTGCTGGTCGGACCACTGGTGAAGACCCAGATCAATGCCCTGTTTGACGCTTTACCGGACATCGTCAGCGAAGTCGAAGAGGTCTGGTTGCCAACAGTCCTTGGCTGGATGAACGTCGAGGCCGGAGACGATGTCGGAATCAGTGCTTTTCTTGCACGGTACAGCGAAATGGTTGGCAGCTGGAGCGGCAAAATTCTGCTGGGCGTCGGAAAATCCGGTGGCGTGCTTGCAGCCGCGGTCCTGAGCCTTTTTCTTATCCCGATTCTCACGTTTTACATGTTGCGTGACTGGGATGCTTTTCTCAGCCATATCGGCGCACTGATTCCGGAAAGCAAGCGCAAGACGGCCTATGCGCTGGCGCAGGAGACGGACGATATGCTGGGGGCGTTTCTGCGGGGGCAACTGCTGGTCATGCTGGCACTGGCCGTCATCTATTCACTGGGTCTCGCGATTGTCGGCATCAAATTCGCGATTGCCATCGGCGTCGTGGCCGGTCTGGTCAGTTTCGTACCTTACCTGGGGTTTGTCTTTGGCATCGGTCTGGCGGGGCTGACGGTGGTTCTTGAACCCAATCCACTGTGGCATCTGGCTGGCGTCATCGCCGTTTTTACCGTAGCCCAGGTCATTGAAGGATCTCTGCTGACACCGAAGCTGGTGGGTGACCGCATCGGTCTGCATCCGGTGCTGGTTATTTTTGCGATTGCAGCCGGCGGACAATTGTTTGGCTTCTTCGGCATTCTCCTGGCGCTGCCAGCTGCGGCCATTCTGTCGGTCCTGATTCGCTTTGCCTATCACCGCTACCTCAAGGAACACCCCGAGTTGGAACCGGAGATTGAATGAGCCAGCTCGCACTGCCACTGCAGCTCGCGGACCACGCTGTTTTCGCTAGTTTTTTCGCAGGGGGTAATGAAACCCTCGTTGC
>DDIP01000365.1 GCA_002338605.1 Proteobacteria bacterium UBA1847
GCCGCTGGACTTGGCCAATCCCGATCTGTCCCGCGTCTGGCGTTTCGAATTGCGCATGGGGTCGCGACAGTTGCGCAACCGTTGGGAAATGCGCAGTTGGAGCGACCTGGACGCCATGATCGGCGACGCCTATGCCGAATTTTGTCAGAAACTTCGGTATTGCATTGTGTCGGCAGACCGCAACCGCGCACGCTGGCCGGTTCATGAGCTTTGGCGATTGGTGACTGGCCAGATCGACAGCGCAATGTCCGACCTGCGGTCCGGCGTGTTGCCGGACACGGTCAAAACCGTCAATCGGGAGGCACACAAGCGCAAGTTGGACATTCTAATCCTCGGCCTGATTTTGGCGCGCTTGGCAATGGAAGAAGAAAGTGACGAAGACAGTGCGCAATTCATGAAGCGTCACGCGACGGTGATCGGTGCGTTATCGCGCGAGCACCCGATCCCCGAAAGCGAACGGCTGCAAAAGGCGAAGGAAAGGCATTTGTTTCGATAGCGCAGATTGACGGCCAGCGCATAAGAAACCAACTCGGGATTGCCATCATCAAGAGTTGGGGCAGGCCGCAGCCTGCCCCGATGTTGTGGTCTAAACCTTATCGCGGGAAAGACCACGCCGCTTCTTCTGCTAGGAATTAAATCGTATTCCGGCGTATTGTCAGATGGCAAGCAAATTCGGAGTCAAAATGTTTCGTTTCGCATTTGACCTAGGGTCTGGTTCGCTTGGATGGGCGGTTTTTGAACTCGAGGAAATAGGTCACAAACCGATTGCGCTGGCGGATATGGGCGCGTGCATTTTCCCGACTGGCAGGGACCCCAAGTCAAAGGAATCCAAAGCAGCTGGCAGACGGCAGCCCCGACAACAGAGACGGCAGACAGATCGACGAAAGAAACGGCGCGTCGAACTCGAGAACCGATTAGTTGGCGCTGGCTTGATGCCGCCTGCCGATGACGAGGAAGCCAGGCGCGCTTTCTTCGATTTGGATCCTTATCTGGCCCGCGACCGCGCCGCTCGGGGACGGGCTGAATTGAACGACCTCGGCCGCGCGATCTGGCACATATCCAAACATCGAGGCTTCAAGAGCAACCGGAAAACCGACCGCAGCAACGAAGACGAGAAAGGCAAGATTTCCGAGGCATCGGCCGCATTGCGAAGGTTGCTGGCAGAGCGTGGTGCGCCTTCCTATGGTGCCTGGCTCGCCGAACGGCACCGAGCGAAGCAACCAGTTCGGGTCAGGCCGGTCGGCGAAGGGATCAAAACCGCCTACGACTTCTACCCGATCCGGTCGATGCTCGAGGATGAGTTCGATCACATGTGGCGGGTGCAGGCCCCGCATCACTCCCATTTGACACAAAATGCCCGCGAGGAAATCCGCGACACGGTCTTTTTTCAGCGCCCCTTGAAGCCGGTTAAGCCGGGCCGGTGCACCTTCTTTCCCGATGACTATCGAATGCCCAAGTGGCACCCGTTAGCGCAGGAGTTCCTGATCCTGCAACAACTCAACATGCTCCGGATTATTGAGGGCAGCGTTGAACGGAGCCTTGACCTGACCGCACGCGATTTGATCGCGCGACATCTTATGTCCGGCGAAAGGCTCACCTGGGCGGGTCTGAAACGCCAACTCAATCTGCCAAGCGACACTAAGTTGAATCTCGAAGACGGCGGGTTGAAGGAATTGCCCCACAATGCGACCGCAGCGCGGATGGTCGGCACAAAAGGCAAGTCCGGTCCGCTGGCAGTTGTGTGGCCGGGCTGGCGTGATGAAGACCGTTTGCGGGTGCTCGAGGTGCTGGACGAGGCTATGACACCGCAGGCTGCAATTGACCGACTCGTTTCGCATTGTTCCCTTGAACTGGCCCTCGCGGAGAAGGTCGAAAAAATTCCCCTTCCTGACGGTCACCTGATGCTGGGGAAACGCGCAATAAATGCGATCCTTACTGTCATGCGCGAACAGGTCGTGGTCTATTCCGATGCAATAGATCGTGCCAGCGAACGCGGGCTGTTCGGTGAAGGCGTGGTGGTCAAACACTCGGAACTGCGACCTGAAGGTGACCCGGGCCTGCCAAACTTGCCGCGCTACAACGAACTACAGGTCTTACAGCACATGATCGGCACGGGAACGGGCGATCCGCGCGATCAGCCCGACATCCGCTTTGGTCGCATTTCCAACCCGACCGTTCATGTCGCGCTTGGTCAGTTCCGGCGCGTCATGAACGCGCTGATCGTGCGCTACGGCAAGCCAGCGCAGGTTGTGATTGAAACGACCCGCGACATGGCCAAGTCGGCGCGCGAGTTGAATGAGATCGAGAGCGAAATCCGCAAGAACACAAAGCGCAACGATGAGTGGCGGGCGGAGCTGGAGGCAGAGGGGATCGTCGCGCCCGGCGCTCGTATCGGCGACCGGTTTCTCAGGATGCGCCTGTGGCAAGAACTTGGTGCATCAAATGCCGACCGGATTTGCCCGTACTCGGGCAGACCGATTTCATTGCACCAGCTGCACTCGGACGCGATCGAGATTGATCACATCCTTCCGTTTGAAGACACGTTCGATGATGGTCCCTCTAACAAGACCGTCTGTTTTCGTGCCGCTAACCGGATCAAGGGTAAGCGCGCGCCGGGCGACGCCTGGTCTGGCGAAGAACTCGCCGCCATCATTGCGCGGGTAAAGGGTGCTCCGGGCATGAAGCGTAAGCTCTGGCGGTTCTTGCCAGGCGCACTCGAGGAATGGCAGGAGCAAAAGGGCTTTGAGAACCGGCAACTCCATGCCACCGGCTATCTCGCCCGCGTCGTGCGCGCTTACGCCGAAGCTCTGTTTCCCAAGGATGGCACTTCGAAACTCTGGATGCCACCGGGTCGAATGACCGCCATGATGCGTCGTCGCTGGGGCCTGCACCTTCCCGATCACAACGCCAAGACGCGCGATGATCACCGCCACCACGCGCTTGATGCCGTTACGGTTGGAATGATTGACCCACGAATGATCCAGAGGTTGCAGACATATGCAAGGCGGATTGGCTCCGAGGAACTTGACCGCGTTCTTCCGGACCCGCCCGAACCGTTCGCGGGCTTTTCCGAGCAAGTTCGCGACCGGGTCGCAAAGCTTCATGTCAGCCACCGGCCCGATCATGCTATTGGCGGCCGGCTCCATGAAGATACCGCCTACGGCCTAATCCGAGACGTTCCAGAAAACCTGGCAGCATTGACCATCGGCAACGTCGTAGTGCGGAAGCCTGTAGCCGATCTGACGGCCAAAGAGATCGGCCAAGTTCGGGACGAGGCAATCCGACAGGAACTGCTTGCCGAGACGCTTAACCGGACATCGGACAAAAAGGTCCTGGCCGAAACCCTGAAAGCCTGGAGCAAACGTAGTGGGCACAGGCGTCTTCGCATCATCAAGCCAGCGGCGACTGCAAGACCGGTACATGACAAGGATGGTCAGCCCTATAAATGGATGGTGCCCGGAGAGATCGCGTGGCTTGATATTCTGGAAGATGGCGAAGGCCAGTGGTTTCACCACGCCGTCGACATTTGGGCGGCGCAGCAGGCGACTCCGGCGGATTGGGAAGCAGAGCACCCCGGGTCGCGTTTTGTCATGCGGCTGTTCAAAGGAGACACGGTCCAATTGTTCGATCTGGGCCAAGACGGCAATATTGTCCCTGGAAGCAACACGATAAAGCGGATTGTTCGCCTCTCACCGAGCAACTCGGTACTTTATCTTGTCGGGGTCAATGATGCAGGTGACTATCAGAAGCGCCACGCGGACAACGACGATCCGTTCCGTTGGGATTTTGCCAATATCGGAAAGCTCAAGTATCGCCGCGCCAGACGGGTGCGGATCGACGAATTGGGGCGGGTACGGACTGTGCCGCACGGCACGGCCTGATCTGCGGGCCAACCCATCGGGCCTTGTATTTCAAGGAGGCCAAAATGGTTGGACAGATATTGGAACTGACGCGCACGGGGCTGGCCGTGCACAAACGCCGCGGGTTCCTCGCGGTAGACGAAAGAGGTACAGAGGCCGGTCGCATCGGCCTTGAGGATATCGAGGCCGTGCTTGCCGCGAGTCCCGGCCTGACTTGGTCGAATGCCGTGCTCGCCGAATTGGCTGCGCGGAATGTTCCGGTCATGGTACTCGGCCCAACATTCACGCCAGTTGCCGTTGTCTTGC
>DDIP01000098.1:0-617 GCA_002338605.1 Proteobacteria bacterium UBA1847
TTTTCCATCGGCTCGTCGCCAGAATGTTCTTCGCTGAACGTTCCATCATCGCTGTGTCCGGCAACGTCGCCGCAATCAGGCCGCCAGCTGCCGCAAGACGTAGTGCAGGATTCCGCCGTTCTCGTAGTAGTCACGCTCTTTGGGCGTATCGATTCGGACCTGGGCCTGGAACGTAATGGCGTCGCCTTTTTCCGGCGTTGCCGTCACCTCCACCGTTTTGGCCTTGGGGTCCGTTTGCCCGGCAATGGTGTAGGTTTCCGTGCCGGTCAGTCCCAGTGACGTGGCGTCCTGGCCGTCCATAAACTGCAGCGGCAACACGCCCATGCCGATCAGGTTTGAACGATGAATGCGTTCAAAACTCTTCGCAATGACAGCCTTGACGCCGAGCAGAAGCGTACCTTTTGCCGCCCAGTCACGTGATGAGCCGGTGCCGTACTCGCTGCCAGCGATGACGACCAGCGGTGTTCCTTCCTCGCGATAGCGTACCGACGCGTCGAATATCGACATCTCTTCTCCGCTCGGCTGGTGGCGTGTCCAGCCGCCTTCGGTGCCCGGAGCCAGTAGGTTTCGCAGGCGAATATTGGCGAACGTGCCACGCATCATGACTTCGTGATTGC
>DDIP01000098.1:716-11152 GCA_002338605.1 Proteobacteria bacterium UBA1847
CGCATCATGACTTCGTGATTGCCACGGCGTGATCCATACGAATTGAAATCCACCGGCTTCACGCCTTGCGCTTCAAGGTAGTCCGCCGCAGGGCTGTCGGGCGCGATATTGCCCGCCGGTGAAATATGATCCGTGGTGACCGAATCGCCAAGTAGCGCGAGTGCGCGTGCGCCCTCGATGTCCTGGACCGCCGATGGACTTTTGCTCATGCCCTCGAAATAAGGCGGGTTCTTGACGTAGGTTGACGCCTCGTCCCAGGTATAGATTTCACCCGTCGGAGAATCGATGCCTTTCCAGTTCTCATCGCCTTCGAAGACGCTCTTGTAACTGGCCCGGAACATGCTCGAATCGATGTTGCTGGCAACCACTTCCTGGACTTCAGCCTGGCTGGGCCAGATGTCTTTCATGAAGACCGGGTTGCCGTTCCTGTCATTGCCCAGGGGATCCTTGTAAAGGTCGACGTCCATGTTGCCGGCGATAGCGTAAGCGACGACCAGCGGTGGCGATGCCAGGAAATTGTGTTGTACCTGCGCGTGAATACGGCCCTCGAAGTTGCGATTGCCCGACAGTACGCTCGTACCAACGATTTTGCCTTTCTTGACGGCTTCCGCAATCTCGGGCATCAGCGGCCCGGAGTTGCCGATGCAGGTCGTACAGCCGTAGCCGACGTTGTAAAAGCCGATAGCGTTCAGGTCGTCCAGCAGGCCGGATTTCTTCAGGTAGTCGGTGACGACACGCGATCCGGGTGCGAGGCTGGTCTTGACCCACGGCTTGGCTGTGAGGCCTTTTTCTGCTGCCTTTTTCGCGACGAGACCAGCGGCGACCATGACAGCCGGATTGGACGTGTTGGTGCAACTGGTGATTGCCGCGATCAGGATAGCGCCGTCGCGAATCTCCGTGTCCTTACCATTGATTTTGGCAATCGCCTTGCCGCCTTCGGGTCGATTTGCGATCGTCGTTTTCAGGAAGCCTGGGTAGGCAGCAGCTGCGGCACTCAGTGCAATTCGGTCCTGTGGCCGTTTTGGACCAGCGATGCTTGGCTCGACCGTGCCCATATCGAGTTCCAGCGTATCGCTGTACAGCGCGTCGGGCTCGCCGTCATGGCGCCAGATTCCTTGTTCTTTCGCATACGCTTCGATCAACGCACATTGCTCGGCATCACGGCCGGACAACTCAAGGTAACGAATGGTTTCACCATCGATCGGGAAGATGGCACAGGTTGACCCGAATTCCGGTGACATGTTGCCCAGTGTTGCGCGATCGGCCAATGGCATGTGCGAAAGGCCATCACCAAAAAACTCGACGAATTTTCCGACAACACCCTTGTCGCGCAGCATTTCCGTCACGGTAAGCACCAGGTCCGTCGCGGTTGTGCCTTCGCGCAACTTGCCGGTCAGTTTGAAGCCCACAACGTTCGGGATCAGCATGGTAATGGGCTGGCCGAGCATCGCCGCTTCGGCCTCGATGCCCCCGACACCCCAGCCCAGGATGCCAAGGCCGTTGATCATTGTCGTGTGCGAGTCCGTACCGACCACGGTGTCCGGGTAGGCGCTTCGCCTACCGTCTTTTTTTGCATCGAAAACAACGCGGCTCAGATATTCCAGGTTGACCTGGTGCACGATACCGGTGTTCGGCGGGACGACGCGGAAATTCTTGAGTGCTGACTGACCCCAGCGCAGGAACGAGTAGCGCTCCTTGTTGCGGTGGAATTCAATCTTGTTGTTCAAGTCGAGTGCGTTGGCCGCGCCGTAATTGTCGACCTGTACCGAGTGATCGATAACGAGTTCGGCCGGTGACAGCGGGTTGATACTTTCCGCGGAACCGCCGAGTTTGACAACGGCGTCGCGCATCGCGGCAAGATCGACGACGGCCGGAACGCCGGTGAAATCCTGCAGGATGACGCGCGCTGGCGTGAAGGAGATTTCAGTGTTTGGCAGCGCTTTCGGATCCCAGTTTGCCAGCGCCAGGATGTCGTCGCGTGTTACATCGCGGCCATCCTCGTGGCGCAACAGGTTCTCCAGCAGTATCTTGAGCGAGTAGGGCAGGCGCTCGACATGGCCTTCTGAAACTGCGTTCAAGCGGTAAATTTCGTATTGTTTGCCGCCGACCTCAAGCGTAGAACGCGCGCCAAAGCTATCCGTCATTGTTTTTTCTCCGGGATCAGGAATTGTTCGCGGCCCGTTGACCGCGGGGTGCGAATTATAACGAATGGGCGCCGCGCCCGCTCACCCTATTTCATCGATGACCGCACCGCCAAGACAGCGCCTGTCACGATAAAAGACCACGAACTGACCGGGTGCGACCGCCTTCTGGCGCTGATCGAAGCGAACCTCAACTCGATTGTCGTCCAGCAAGCGGATGACACAATCCTGGTCCGTTTGACGGTAGCGCACCTTTGCGGTGCAACGAAAATCATCGTTGAGGCCCGCGGGCGGTGTGCCGATCCAGCTCGTATCCGTGCCGATCAGCCCGTTGCTGAACAGCATCTCGTGTTCGCCCTGGGCCACGATCAGCGCATTGTCGTCAAGGTTCTTGGCCACGACGTACCACGGTGCCTCACTTGCGTTATCGCGTCCGCCGATGCCAAGGCCCTGTCGCTGCCCAAGCGTGTAGTACATCAGTCCCTGGTGGGTGCCGATTTCCTCGCCGCCCGGCGTAAGCATGGGACCCGGCTTTGCCGGCAGGTAGGAGCTCAGGAATTCGCGAAACGGTCGTTCCCCGATAAAACATATGCCCGTACTGTCTTTCTTGTCGTGAACCGGCAAGCCGGAATCGCGTGCGATCTGCCGCACTTCGTCCTTCTGCAGTTCACCGAGTGGAAAAACGGTTTCAGCCAGTGCTTGCGCACTGACCGCATGCAGGAAGTAGCTTTGATCTTTTCCCTTGTCGGCGCCTTTGAACAAGGCACCGCAACCGTCGACTACAGTGGCAATTGCATAGTGCCCGGTGGCGAGCAGGTCTCCACCCAGTCGTTTCGCGTAGTCACGAAATACGCCAAACTTGATTTCGCGGTTACACAGCACGTCAGGATTGGGCGTTCGTCCTCTGCGATACTCATCGAGAAAGTATTCGAAAACCTGGTCGCGATACTGCTGCGAGAAATTGACGTGGTGCAGCGGAATGTCGAGTCGTTCACAAACGAGCCGGGCGTCCTGAAGGTCATCGGCTGCAGTGCAGTAGCCGTCGTCATCTTCCCAGTTGGTCATGTGCAAGGCATGCACATCAGCACCTGCCCGTTGCAGCAGTATTGCGGCGACCGCCGAGTCGACGCCGCCGGAGAGGCCAAGGATTACGCGTTTTCCGGCAACCGGTGATTGCTCTAAATCATTCATAGGCGCGAGAGTGTAGCACCGGAAAAAGTGCCCACGCTGCTACCGGGACCTGCGGGCTAATGGTTCGGCCAATCGGGCCGGACAATCAGACCAGCGATGCGCTCGCGAGCACGCGATGAACGTTTTGTTGCAGGGGTAACATGCCGGTCAGGAGCGCATCGGATTCCCGCAGGCCGGCCACATAGTCCTGCACGCAGCGCAGAACTGCCGGAGAGCGCAACAACGGCTTGCGGTTCTCTATCTCGTGCAGGGTTGCCCAGCGACGAGCGATGATGCCATCGTCAAGTGGCAGCGATTCGTCACAGGAAACATAATCGGCCGCATAGACAATGCGCAGAAACTGCTGTCGTGTTTGCGGGTGAATCCAGAGGTAGATACCGACGAGGTCGCGGCAGGTGATGACGCAGCCGGTTTCCTCCAGCGCTTCACGTTCTACTGCCTGTTCGGGTGATTCACCCGACTCGATGTGACCGCCGGGTTGGCTCAAAACTTTGCGCCCCGACGCATGCTCTTCAACCAGCAGAAATCGTCCATCAAGATCTACGATGGCAGCGACTGTCAAATCGGTAGGATACATTGACGTACCTTCTAAATGCCGAGCTGGCGAAATTCCATTTCAACTTCGCTGGCCAGCCAGATTTCATCGAACATCTTGCCGTACAGTTTGGCAACCGCGGGTTCGTAAGTATCCGCGATTCCTTCCCAACGGTCCGCCTGTAATCGATAGACGAGCGCAGTTTCGTCGGCGATGCAAAATGCTTCCGCGTGAGTTCGCAAGTCTTCGCGCACATGCCGAAACTCGATGTAGGTATTCAGGCGGCGCCCGAGATGAACGAAATTATTGCCGTTCTTGACAGCGCGCGATGGATCCGCAATCAGGACACGAATTCTCGCGTAAGTTTGCGACAGCACCATGCGTTTGATGATTTCCAGAAACTCCGGGTTGTCGTAAATGCCGGGTTCAAGGTCGTGTGTAAAGATAGAAACCTTGCGTGATGCCTCGCCAACGACTTCCAAAGCCGCCTGGCGCATCTCGTCGCGGGTTGAGATAACCCAGCGCTTTCCTTTTTCGCGTGCCTGTTCCATAGACCCGTGATACTACTCGCCGGGCGCGACAGCCAGTGCCAACTGCGTCACGTTTTGACGTACGGGGCCCGGATGAAAATCATTCGCATCCCGCGTGTTTACTGGCTTTGAGTCGAGTTGAGACAATAGTCCCAGCCTCGATTTACTTCACATATGGTCAGCGGCTCTCAGGTATCTCAAAAGCGCCGTGCGCGAGAAGGAAAGTCAGCACCGGAGCCAGGTCCGGGTCGCGGCGGGCCGAGCGGACAAGTCGCCGGTTACTGCAAATTTCTGCCAGCAGGCGACGGGCGCCTTGCAACAGCGGGCGATTTTGCCCGTTGACAAACAGCGAACAATCATCGAAAGCAACCTGCGCCATGCCGTGCATCGCAAGTCCGCCACCGGCAAGCAGGTGTGACAACCAGAGCTCCGTTTCGGCGGCACTCGTGCCGTCGGGTTTTAGCCAGTCTTTGTTCTGCGTCGCGATTCGACCGAGCGCAGTCGCGACATCATGGCGTTGTCCGTCGGACAGGCTGAGTAACCTTAATGCCCGTTTTGCCGCCGCCTCAGAAATATAACCGGGGACGGCTTCGCTCGGGTCGAGGTCGGGGTCGCGATAGAGGCCTTTAGCGCTCACTTTTGCGATGTTCAGGTGGTAAGCGAGATCAGCGACCTCGGGCGCGCGCATGCCAATTGAATACGTCATGCAGGCCCGGCTTGCTGTGCCCCAATGCGCTGCTCCCGGGGGCAAGTACAGAACATCACCTTCAACGGCATCGACGACGGTGCCGGTAAACTCCGCAAGCAGTGAGAGGTCTTTGCTGGCCTCGGGGTCTGCTGGCACCTCTTCGTCGCTAAAATGCCAGTTCCTTTGTCCGAAGCCCTGGCACAGGAATACATCGTAGTTGTCCCGGTGTGGGCCGACGCCACCGCCGGGTGCTGCAAAACTGACCATCAGATCGTCAATGCGCCAGTCCGGGATAAAGGACACGTTGGCGAACAATGCGCGCAATGCGGGCAGGTGCTTTTCGACGTCATGAACGAGCAGAGTCCAGTCACGCCGGGGTAGATTCGCCAGCAGTTCCGGAGCGAACGGCCCGGTTTCAGACCGGTAGCGATTGCGTTTGCTACTGCGGTCAACGAATACGATTCTCGACTCCACGTCATCGAGTGTTGCAAGCCAGGCAAGTTCATTGCGCGTCACTGCAGGCCGAAGTCGCGGCAATGCATGTGGCATGAACAAGGCGGCTTTCTGCCAGTGCTGCCGCAGGAAGGACTCCGCCGTCAGGTTGTCGGGCAGGCTGAGCACGCTATTCCCGGATCAAATATCGCGTGCGTGTTGTGCCGCCAGACCGGTATAACCTTCAGGCGTTAACTCCAGCAAGCGCTTGATTTCCGCTTGCGGAATATCCAGTGTCCCGATGAATGCAAGCAGCCCATCGCGAGTGATGGATTGTCCGCGAGTCAGGGCCTTGAGCTTTTCATACGGCTCGGGAATGCCGTAACGACGCATGACTGTTTGCACCGCCTCGCCGAGCACTTCCCAGGCGTCGGCAATATCTGCCTGAATCGCCTCGCGATTCACTTCGAGTTTGCTGACACCTTTCACCAGTGACTGCAACGCAATCACAACATGGGCGAGGGCAGCACCAAAGTTTCGTTGTACTGTCGAATCGGTGAGGTCGCGCTGCCAGCGTGATATCGGGAGTTTCTCCGCAAAATGCCCAAGCATGGCATTGGCCATCCCGAAATTGCCTTCGGCATTTTCGAAATCGATCGGGTTGACCTTGTGTGGCATGGTCGACGATCCAACCTCATCTTTGGCGACACGCTGCTTGAAGTAACCGAGTGAAATGTATCCCCAGACGTCGCGACAGAAGTCGATTAACACCGTGTTGTAGCGCATCAGCACGTGGCAATACTCCGCCGTCCAGTCATGCGGTTCGATCTGGGTGGTGTAGGCATTGTTCTCGACACCCAGCGACTGGATGAATTGTTCGCTGATTGCCGGCCAGTCGGCATCGGGATAGGCGATCGTGTGCGCATTGTAGTTGCCAACGGCGCCATTGAATTTGCCCAGAATTTGAACGTCTGAAAACTGTTCCTGAATTCGATTCAGGCGTGCGACGACGTTGGCAATTTCCTTTCCCAGTGTTGTGGGACTTGCTGTTTGCCCGTGCGTCCGCGACAGCATGGGCAAATCGGCATATTCTTTCGCGAGTTTTACCAACTTGCCGCGCAGGTCCCGCATGCCGGGTAGCAATACGTCTGAACGTGCTGTACGCAACATGAGCGCATAAGACAAGTTATTGATGTCTTCCGACGTGCAGGCAAAATGCAGGAAATCCTTTAGCGCGCTCGTCTCCGGACCGCTACCGAGTTTCTCTCGTATGAAATACTCGACGGCCTTCACGTCGTGGTTTGTGGTCGCTTCAATTTTCTTGATGCGCTCGGCATCGTCAATCGAAAAATCGTCGATAATATGATTCAAAACGTCTTTCATCACCGACGTCAGTGGTTCGAGTTCCCCAACCGACGGTTCATCGGCGAGGCATTGCAGCCAGCGCAATTCGACCAGGACGCGGTATCGGATCAGCCCGAATTCGCTGAAAATATCGCGAAGACCGGTGACTTTTTCGGCGTACCGGCCATCGGCCGGAGACAGTGCCTTAATCGTGGGGATTTTCATCGGCGAGAGAGTTTCCTGAGGGAGAAAGCAGTGTAAACTTGCGCGCGCAAAGCGCGAATCATACACGAACCGAACGCTGCCAGACGGCAGAAAACACGACCGGAACAGGACAGGCAATGAGTGACAAGGCATATCGAACGGAGAGCGACAGCATGGGCGAACTTCAGGTCCCTGCGGATGCTCTATGGGGCGCGCAGACGCAGCGCGCGGTCGACAACTTCCCGATATCCGGACTGTGCATGCCGCGGCA
Organism: Proteobacteria bacterium UBA1847; assembly: GCA_002338605.1. Lineage (GTDB taxonomy): Bacteria > Pseudomonadota > Gammaproteobacteria > Steroidobacterales > Woeseiaceae > UBA1847. Next base: position 8,053 of record DDIP01000098.1, read on the forward strand.
ATTCATCGCGGCGCTTGGATTGGTCAAGTGGGCAGCGGCCGGTGCCAACTCAGAACTGGGTCTGTTGAAGAGTGATATTGCTGTCGCCGTCCAAAAGGCCGCATTGTCGGTCGCCGATGGCGAACACGATGCGCATTTTCCCATCGACGTTTTCCAGACTGGGTCGGGCACGAGCTCGAACATGAACGCCAATGAAGTGATTTCGCACCTTGCGACCGAAGCGCTAGGCAAGGCGGTGCACCCGAATGACCATGTCAACATGTCGCAAAGCAGCAATGACGTCATTCCGACCTGCGTCCATGTCAGTGCGGCGATCGCCATTCACGACAAGCTGATGCCGGCACTGGCACACCTTTCGGAAATGCTGGAAAAGAAGGCCGACGAAACCCGCGACGTGGTAAAGACCGGTCGTACACACCTGATGGATGCAATGCCGGTGACTCTCGGGCAGGAACTCGACGGCTGGCGGTCGCAGGTAGACCACGGTGCCGAGCGATTGCGCGACACGATGAAGCGCCTCGTTGCGCTCGCACAGGGCGGGACGGCTGTCGGAACGGGGATCAACGCACACCCGAGGTTTGGCAACAAGGTGGCTGTTTTGCTGAGTGAAAAGACGGATATTCCCTTCGTCTCGGCGGAGTCGAAGTTTGAGAGTCTGAGCAGCCAGGATGCGGCCGTTGAGACCTCCGGCCAGTTGCGAGTCCTCGCTGTCAGCCTGACGAAGATCGCCAATGACCTTCGCTGGATGAACTCGGGTCCGTTGGCTGGCATCGGTGAAATCGAGCTGCCCGCACTGCAGCCCGGGTCCAGCATCATGCCGGGCAAAGTAAACCCGGTTATCCCCGAAGCGGTTGCGATGGTGTGCGCGCAGGTCATCGGTAACGATGCGACCATCGCCATGGGCGGCCAGTCCGGTAATTTCCAGCTCAATGTCATGTTGCCGGTTGTGGCTTACAATTTATTGCAAAGCGTTGAATTGCTTGCCAATTCCTGTGTGTGTCTGGCCGATCACGCGATCGCCGGATTCAAGGTCAATACCGACAACATCAATCGTGCGCTGGATCGAAACCCTATCCTGGTCACGGCACTGAATCCTGTTATCGGCTACGAGAAAGGCGCCGCGGTGGCGAAGGCGGCCTATAAGGAGGGCCGGCCGGTCAAGGATGTCGCGCGGGAGATGACTGACCTTACGGACGAGGAACTGGATCGGCTGCTTGATCCGGCCGAGCTGACGCAGGGCGGAATCAAACATTAAGCACGGAGCAATACTGACGCCGGCTGATATCCAAAAGCAGCTGGCAGGAACGGCTTTGCCGGCAAGTCCTTCCGACATCATCATGCCGCCGGGGAGTTCAATGTGGCCAGAGCCGGTTCGGGAACAACTAACCGGCACGCTGACGCCGGCCGGCGTGCTGGTCCCGATCATGAATCACGAGTCTGAACTCACGGTATTGCTGACACAGCGGTCCGCGGCCCTGAAACATCATGCCGGGCAGGTCAGTTTTCCCGGCGGGCGCATGGAAGCGCATGACCGGACGCTGGAGGAAACGGCCTTGCGGGAAACTCGCGAAGAGGTCGGCATCAGGTCGGAAAGCATCTCTGTATTGGGCTACCTGCACACAATGCCGACGATTACCGGCTACGCTGTGACCCCGGTTGTCGGTATGGTCGCGAGCGATGCGTCCCTGGAAGTCGATCACAATGAAGTGGAGTACACCTTCGAGGTCCCGTTGTCTTACCTGCTGGACCCGGCGAATGATGTGCAGGCCGAGCGCCTGTGGCATGGCCGAAAAATGTCGATGGTCGAGTTTCACTGGCAAGGTGAGCGCATTTGGGGCGCAACGGCTTTCATGATTCTGTCGCTACGAAAAAAGTTATATAAACAATAAGTTATGAGTGATATCCAGAAATTACTTGATATAATGGCCCGCTTGCGGGATCGCGAAACCGGTTGCCCATGGGACGTGGAACAGGACTTTGCGAGTATCGCTCCGTACACCATCGAGGAGGCCTACGAGGTCGCGGATGCGATCACTCGCGATGATATGTGCGACCTGCGAAACGAGCTTGGCGACCTGCTGTTGCAGGTTGTGTTTCATGCGCGCATTGCGGAAGAGGCGGAGCTTTTCGATTTTGGCGACGTCGTCGAGGGCATTGCCGAAAAGATGACGCGACGGCACCCGCATGTATTCGGCACCGCCGAGGAGCGTGCGCAAGGTATTGAGGCGGGCAGCTGGGAAGCGATCAAGGCAGACGAGCGTTCGGGTAAGGGCGACAACAGCGTAATGGCCGGTATTGCGCAGGCCCTGCCAGCACTGATGCGGGCGGAGAAGCTGGGCAAACGTGCCGGTGACGTCGGCTTCGACTGGCCGGACCGCGAAGGCGTCCGTGAGAAAATCCAGGAGGAGCTTGGCGAACTGGAAGCGGCGGTTGGTACCCGTGCCGAGGCGAGTATGGAAGAAGAGTTCGGCGACCTGCTGTTCGCCATCGTGAACATGGCGCGGCACCTGAAAATTGATCCGGAAAAAGCCCTCACGGGGGCAAACCACAAGTTTGAACGCCGCTTTCGCGACATGGAACGTGAAATAGCCGACTCGGGGAAACGCCTTCGCGACTTCAACCTGGAGTCCCTCGACAAGTTCTGGCGTAAAGCCAAGGGGCGGGTCGGCTAGCCATTCAGCCACGGTTCATTGCACTTCCCATAATCTTGTCTCCAGGCTGGCATGAGGCCAGATTCCGACAAGAGGACAGGACAATGAAAATCCAACCGAAACTCGCAGCCCTGGCGTTCGCCGCGATGCTGTTCGGCACATCGGCAACAGCCCTGGCAGACGACGATCGATATTACGGACGGGACAGTCGCGCGCAGTATGACTATGCGAAAGTTCTGTCGACCCAGCCATTGGTCAGCTATGTAACCGTGAAAACACCGGTGCGCGAGTGCTGGGAGGAGACACAGTACTACACGGTTGATCGGCACTCCGGCCACCGCGCGGGTGGTACTTTGCTCGGCGCCGTCATTGGTGGTGTCATTGGTCACCAGGTCGGCAGCGGTCGCGGAAACGATGCAGCGACGATTGCCGGCAGCCTGATTGGTGCG
>DDIP01000050.1 GCA_002338605.1 Proteobacteria bacterium UBA1847
CGCGAACGGCCGATATTGTTGCCAGTGGCGAGTCGCGAATCAGTACCAGCGAAATGACGGCTGAAATCATTCGCGGGTTAGGATAGGTTCCCCCGCGCGGCCTCCCGGGTCTGGCGCCGAAAACGCTTGATCAGGTCACCCAGAGCCGCTGTCTCTATCAGAAATCCATCATGCCCGTGTTCTGAGGGCAATACTTCATAGCATGCGTTGGGTAATTCCCGTGCCAGCAGTTCCTGTTCCTCTGGCGGGTACAACGCATCCGAACTGACCGAAACGACCAGTGTCGGCTGCAGGATCGACCGCAATACGCCGGGATAGTCATCGTCGCGACCACGAGACAGATCATGCGTATGCATTGCGTGTGTCAGTGTGACATAGGTATTGGCGTCGAAACGATCGTTGATCTTCTGACCCTGGTGCTTGAGGTAGGACTGAATCTGGTAGTGACCGTCAGGTCGTTGTTCGCGTCCAAATCGGGTCTCAAAGCTCTTCCAGCTTCGGTACGTGCAGATGGCCATCATGCGGGCGGCAGCGAGCCCCTGCATCGGGCGGGCCTCTTCGCTGTAGTGCCCCTGCTTCCAGTTTGGATCGGCGGCGATTGCGGCACGCTGTGCCTCGCTGATCCCGATGCACCACGGTGAATGCCGTCCGCCCACTCCAATGGGTACGATCGCACCGACACGGTCCGGATAGGAGACCGCCCATTCCAGCGCCTGCATGCCGCCCAGCGATGGACCGACCACGAGCTCAATTCGCTCGATACCCAATGCATCGAGGAGAAATCGCTGCAATTCGACCATGTCCCTGACCGAAATGCGCGGGAAAGCCGAACGGTAGTGTTCGTTTGTGCCCGGTTTTTGAGACAGCGGCCCGGTTGTTCCGTAGCAGCTGCCGAGAATATTCGAGCAAATTATGAAATCGCGATCCGGATCAAAGGCTTTACCCGCGCCGATAATGTCGGGCCACCAGGCATCGACATCGGCGGATCCGGTTAGTGCGTGGCAGATAAGGACAGTGTTGCCGGCCGCATTCCTGATGTCACCCCACGTCTGGTAAGCGATCTGCACGTCCCGCAATGCGTCGCCGCACTCCAGCTGCAGCGGCTCACGAACTGCCAGATACCGGGTACCTGGCGCGATACTTTGTTGAATTCTGTCGGGCAGACTCACTGGTGGAATGAATTACGCACAAGCTGTCGCAACGGGCGGCAGTTCACCGGCCTCTTGCGCACAATCCAGTGCGGCCAGAATATCGGCAGCGAGGTCGTCGCTTGCTTCGAGGCCAATAGACAGTCGAACCAGGTTGTCCCCGATTCCTGCTTCTGCCAGTGCGGTTTCCGATACCGGCGCATGGGTCATCGACGCAGGATGGCAGACCAGGCTTTCCACTCCCCCAAGCGATTCGGCCAGCGAAAAGTATCGCAGGCTTTCGATAAACGCCCGTACAGCCAACTCGCCTCCAGCCAGCTCAAAGCTGACCATGCCGCCGAATCCTCTTTGTTGCCGCTTCGCGATCTCGTGCCCGGGATGAGACTCGAGCCCCGGATAATAGACCGTCTCGACCGCTTCATGCTTGTCGAGCACGGCAGCAATCCGGCTGGCGTTTTCCTCGTGCAGTCGAATTCGTGGATGCAGGGTCCGTATGCCACGAAGGGTTAGAAAGCTATCAAACGGAGCACCCGTTACACCGATACAATTTGCCCAATAGCGAATGGTTTCTGCCAGCTCCTCGGTTGCGGCAACGATGCACCCACCGACCACGTCGCTGTGGCCGTTGATGTACTTTGTCGTCGAATGCACAACGAGATCGGCGCCAAATTCGATCGGGTTCTGCAGTGCCGGCGAGAGAAACGTGTTGTCGACAGCAAACAAAGCACCAGCGTCTCTGGCAATCGATGCGATTTTTTCAATATCGACGATTCGTAGCAGCGGGTTCGAAGGGGTTTCCGTCAAGATAATCCGCGGCCGACAGACGCAGGCTGCGATCAGCGCCTCTTCATCGCCCTGGTCAACGAACTTAACGTCAAAGAGCCCCCTCTTCGACTGCTGCTCCAGAAGTCGGAAAGTACCGCCATAGCAGTCGTGAGGCGCAATAATCGTATCGCCCGGTGAAAGCAACTGCGTCAGCAGCGTCAATGCAGCCATTCCGGACGAGGTTACGACAGCACCAGCACCGCCCTCGAGTTCCGTCAGTGCATCGGCCAGGGCATCGCGCGTCGGGTTGCCGGAACGCGTGTAGTCGTAAGTTCGTTTTTCGCCAAAACCGGCAAACGCGAAATTGGATGACAGGTGCAACGGCGGTACGACCGCCCCGTGTTGCGTATCGGATTCGATGGACGCACGTACTGCCAGGGTGGCCTTGCTTGCTCGGGGTTTCATTGTCGGTCTCCGCATAATGTTCCGTTACTGCTCATCGGAATCCTGCGAAGCCCGCAAGGGAGGGATGTACTGCCCTTCGTCATTCACTCGACGTTGCAGTTACCCTCATCATTCGATGCCGCCAGATTACTGAACAAGGCATCGCAGGAGTTGGCACCTTTTCAGAGTGGTTAGCTCTGAAGGTTGCCCCGGCGTCGTTGGGCCTATCCCTCGACCGGTCTCGATGAGTTTCGGGAAGTCTATGTGGCTTTTGTGGTGTCGGTCAAGGGCAGGGAGCGAATATATTTAGTAACAGGAGAAACCGAAACCAGTGCTTGCCAGCACGAGTGTTTTGTAATAGCGTGCTAATACGTTAATACACTATTACATAGTCCGGGACGATGAAGCCGAATCGAGAAGAAAGCCAGCGTCAACAAACTCGTGCTGAAAATGCGCTGTTTGAGGCCATCAACGCACTGGAGTCGAAGACCGAGTGCCGGATGTTCTTTGAGGACCTCTGTACGCCGGCTGAACTCCAGGCGCTCGTGGACCGGTGGCAAGTGGTTCTGTACCTGCAAAAAGATCTCCCCTACCGAAAAATTCACGACCTCACGGGTGTCAGCGTGACCACCATAGGCCGCGTCGCGCGCTGCCTCATCGCCGGCACAGGCGGATACCAGACTGCGCTCGAACGCAGCTCGCACTGAAGGAACTCCAATGGAACACTCCGCGCAACGCATTAAGATTGCGGTGCAGAAGAAAGGGCGCCTGACCGATCACTCCATTGATCTTCTGGAGCGCTGTGGCCTCAAAGTCACCAAGAGTAAGGACCAGTTGATCTGCTACGGCGAGAATATGCCGATCGACCTGCTTCTGGTTCGAGACGACGATATTCCCGGGCTGGTTAGCGACGATGTCTGCGACCTGGGCATTGTTGGCTTGAACATCGTTGAGGAAAAGCGCCTGCAGCTCGAGCAAAACGGGGCAACCGGGCAGTTCAAACAAATATTTGAGCTCGACTTCGGGCATTGCCGACTATCCATTGCGGCACCGGACGGCCGCGAGTACATCGGCTCAAAGTCATTAGAAAAAACCAAGATAGCAACGAGTTATGTCAGTTTATTGAGAAACTACCTTAATCTAAAGAACATCGATGCCGAACCGGTATATTTTTCGGGCGCGGTTGAAATAGCACCGAAACTGGGCCGCGCTGATTTCATTTGCGACCTGGTGTCCTCCGGCGGCACCCTGGCTGCGAACGGCTTGCGTGAGGTCGAAGTTCTGATGCAAAGCGAGGCGGTCGTCATTCAGACACTGGAGCCG
>DDIP01000216.1 GCA_002338605.1 Proteobacteria bacterium UBA1847
ATATCCAGCAACAATATTTTTGATCTGCAGAATCCCGACGAAGACAGGCTTCTATACCGTTTCGCCAATAAGACCCACGTCACGACCCGACCCGCCGTTATTCAACAGCAGCTCCTGTTTGCTCCCGGCGAAAGAGTCTCGGCCCAGGCGCTGGAGGAAACTGAACGCCTGATCCGAGGCAATCGTTACATCCAGGAAGCCACCGTGCGCCCGATTGCGTACGACGACGGCGTTGTCGATGTCGAGGTCAGGACGTCGGACGTCTGGACATTGATGCCCAAGATCGGGCTGTCCCGCTCCGGCGGGAAAAACAACACGGCGCTGGGCATCAAGGAAACCAACCTTTTTGGCTCCGGTATTGAGCTGGAGGTCGCATTCAAGTCGGACGTTGACCGCGACACGTCGTCGCTCAAGTACGTCGACCGGCACCTGGGTAACAGCTGGTACACGCTGGCGGCCTATGTCGCCGAAAACAGCGATGGCAACACGCGCTACCTGCAGCTTGAAGAGCCCTTCTACTCGCTGGACAGCCGCTCGTCCCGCGGCTTTTCCGTCCTGGACAGCGACCAGGTGGAGTCTTTCTATGATCGCGGCGACCGGATTTCCGAGTTCCGGCACCAGGAGAGGAACGCGAAGGCGTTCTTTGGCTGGTCCAAGGGACTGAACGAAGGATTTACGCGGCGCTACACAGTTGGGCTCGCGTTCGAACAGCACGATTTTTCGCCATTCCGCGATTCGTTGCTGTCGGAAGGTCCGCTGCCCGACAACCGAAAACTGCTCTACCCGACCATCGGCTTCGAGATACTCGAAGACGAGTACGAAAAGGCGAGCAACCACGATCAAATAGGTCGGGTCGAAGATCGCTATCTTGGCACACGCTTCGCCGCAAGCGTCGGCTTCGCGAGTGAGGCGGCGGGCTCCGACCGGGACGCCCTGATCCTCGATGTCTCCGCGCAGACGGGCTTTGGCAGTTCCGAGTCGCGTTCCTTGTTGCTGGCCGCCAGCCTGGGCGGCCGGGTCGAGAATACCGGTGTTGAGAATCTCCTGTTGGATACCAGCGCACGCTACTTCAAGCGCCAGTCCGAAAAGCGCCTCCTGTATATCGGCCTGAATGCGAGCTACGGCCAGAAACTGGACATGGACCGGTACCTGCAGCTCGGCGGTGACAGCGGGCTGCGTGGCTATCCGTTGCGCTATCAGACGGGCGACAAACGCGCCTTGCTGACGGTCGAGCAGCGCTACTTCACTGACTGGTATCCGTGGCGCCTGTTCAAGGTCGGGGGCGCGGTATTTTTTGATGTCGGCCGTGTCTGGGGCGACTCACCGGTCGATCGATCGAATTCCGAACTGCTTCGCGATATTGGCTTCGGTCTGCGTATCGGCAATGACCGTTCGGGCCTTGGGCGCATGACACACATCGACATCGCGATGCCACTGGACGGCGATTCGCAAATCGAAGACCTCCAGTTCCTGGTCTCCACGAAAAAGAGCTTTTGATGAACCATGAATTCGATTGGCGAGCAAACCTCGCTACCTCACTGACGCCGTTATTTGCCGTGGCGTGGCGCCTGATTCTGGCACTGACAGCCGCAAGAGTGTTGCTGGTCGCCTGGCAATGGGACCGCGTTGTAGACGCAAATATGTTGGCGCCCGTTTTCGTGCAAGGACTCCGATTTGACCTGGTACTCCTCGGCCTGTTGCTCATACCAGCGGTGATAACGTTTCCTTTGCTTGCCTCAAGTCGCGTTCTGGTTCCTGTATGGCGATTTCTGCTGCGCATTTATCTCCCCATCGCGCTGCTCGCAGCGATATTCATGGAGCTGAGTACGCCATCGTTCATCGAGCAATTCGATTCGCGTCCCAATATTCTGTTCGTCGAGTATCTCGATCATCCGAAAGAAGTCTTCTCAACCTTGTGGGCGGCATACAAAATACCGCTCGTTCTTGCGGTGCTTTTTATCGCACTGTTTGGTGCCTACACCTTCCGCTCCTTCGCGCGGTTAACCGCGCCCATCCGAAGGACCGGCCTGGTCCCGGCGCTGGTTGCAACGCCACTACTCCTGATCGCCTGCCTTGGCATGGTGCGATCGACACTCGATCACCGTCCGGTCAATCCCAGCACGGTCGCGCTGTCCACTGATCCGCTGGTGAATGATCTCGCCCTGAGTTCGACGTACTCATTGCTCTACGCAATCTATGAGACTCGACACGAAGAGGGTGGTGGCATCCGCTACGGCGAAATGGACGACGAAACGGTGATCTCAATCGTGCGAGATTCGATGGATGTTGATTCCTGGGAATTCACGCTCCCGGAGCTTCCGACACTGCACCTGCAGTACCCGGTCAATCCGAGCGGCGAGCCGAAGAACCTTGTCATCATCATCGAAGAAAGCCTGGGCGCTGAGTTCGTCGGCTCTCTCGGCGGACTCGATCTGACACCGAACCTTGATCGCTACGCGGAGCAGGGTATCTGGTTAAACAACCTGTACGCGACGGGTACCCGGTCTGTTCGAGGCCTTGAGGCTATCGTGAGCGGTTTTACGCCAACGTCGGCCAGGAGTGTGGTTAAGCTCGGCAAGTCGCAAAAGAATTTTTTCACGCTGGCCGAAGTCCTGGGCCGGCACGGCTACAACACCAGCTTCATATACGGCGGCGAAGCGCAGTTCGACAACATGCGGCGGTTTTTTGTGAACAACGGGTTTGACCGGATTATTGACGAAAAAGACTACGATAACCCGGTATTTACCGGTTCGTGGGGAGTCTCCGACGAGGACCTGTTCGATCGCGCCCACGAAGAATTCAGCCGGTCGCATAGCCAGCCTTTCTTCACCCTGGTTTTTACCTCGTCCAATCACTCACCGTACGAATACCCGGACAACAGGATCGAGCAATTCGACGCTGAGAAGAACACGGTAAACAACGCGGTTAAGTATGCAGATTTTGCGCTAGGGCGCTTCCTCGATAGGGCGCGAGATTCAGACTATTGGGACAACACCGTATTCCTCGTCGTCGCCGACCACAACTCGCGCGTGTACGGTAGTGAAGTCGTTCCTGTGGAACGCTTTCACATTCCGGGGCTAATCCTTGGTGGTGCAATCGAGCCTGCTGTCATCGAAACGGTTGCCAGCCAGGTCGATCTCGCGCCGACGGTGCTGTCACTTATCGGTGTCACGTCGGAGCACCCGATGATTGGTCATGACCTGACGCAGCCAGGAGATCCGGATAACCCGGGGCGCGCAATCATGCAGTTCAATGCCACGCAGGCGTACATGAGCGGCGATCGCGTGGCAATATTGCAAAAGGATCTGCCACCACTTCAGTTCGTTTATCGTGACGGCCGATTGCAGGATGATGGCCGGTATGATCAGGCGCTGACCGAGACAGCCATCGCGCATGCGGCATGGTCATCAATGGCTTACGAGAAATCGCTGTATCGACTGCCGGACGCCAGCGAAACACTGGTTGGGTGGGTGAACCATCGAAAATTCGAGAAATAGCGAAGGATTTTTTCGCCGCGCGACTCTAATGTAACAGAGGCCCCCCCTGCCTCTAACTGGAAGATACGTTGACTGAAGTACTCCCCCAAGTCCAGCAGGACCGGTCACTTGCCGCCCGAGTGGCGGCCGGTGACCAG
>DDIP01000404.1:0-8449 GCA_002338605.1 Proteobacteria bacterium UBA1847
TCGCTCCCCGATTCGGAAGCGAATCGACGTGGCAAGCGATTTATTGACAAGGCAATGGAGCTGAATCCAAATCACCCGGACGCCGTGGCAGGTCTGGGCCTTTTTTATTCCAACAGCCCGGCGACCAATCAACAGGCAATCGATGTTTTGGAACGTGCGCTGGAGTTGAATCCCAATTCCATCGACGCCAGTAACTGGTTGCAAATTGCGTTGACCGGCGTTGGCGACATGAGGGGCTCAATCGGGATTCTTGAAGAGATGATTGAGCGGGACCCTTTGTATCAACCCGCGTTTAGCAACGCGATGCAAAAGTTCAACAGTACCGGTCAGTCGGAAAAGGCCGATGCCTTGCTGGCGCGAATGCAGGCATTTGATCCGGATGATCCTGAGCTGCTGCAGGCAAGAGCCACCAGCGCATTGTTTCGAGGGCAGGCGGGAGAAAGCCTGCGATTGATGGAAGAACGGCGCAAACGCGGGCCGATCAGTGGTGTTGGTCAGGTTTACCTGAGCCTTGGACTGATTCGAACCGGTCAATTCGAACGGGCGACCGAAGAAGGCTCACCGTACTTGCGAGTCGAAGCGCTTTATAATGTCGGGCGTAAAGCAGAAGCCTATGAAGACGCGTATCGTTTCGCGGCTGATGGATATCCGGGTGATCTTTTCAGGTTATTTCTCACGGAACATCGGTACCGCGACCTGGCGAACTACCTCGAAGAGCGCTGGCCCAGCATCTCGGCGTTCGCGGCGGAGAATCCTGGCGACGAGTTTGGCCATGACGTTGTCAATATGGTTGCCTTCGCCTACCGTAGTCTCGATGAGATGGAGCGCTTTGACGAGGCGGTGCAGATTGAGGAGCGACACCTCAACAAGATGATTGATCAGGGCGTCACCAATTTCGTATTTTCAGGGAGTCTCGCTTTTCACAATGCCATGGCGGGCGATCTCGATACGGCCTTCGAACATCTGCAACATGCTGTCGACAACGGCCTGGTGCCGCTGGGTGAGCCCACTGAGGTCGATCCGCGCTATACCCTGTTTGCCAACGATTCGAGATTTGAACCCATCAGGGAAACAATGCTCTCAACCTTGAATCGTGACCGGGAACTGGTGGGCCTGGATCCGTTTGAGGATTACAGCCAGGTGTTGGCACGAACCCGGTAGCACGCTGTTCAGAGTAGCCGGGTACCGAGCGGAACCTCGGCGTCGGGCACACATAATGCGACGCGACCGTCGGCATCGTGAAAGCCGGTGACCAGGCACTCCGACATCATCGGGCCGATCTGCTTCGGTGGAAAATTGACGACGGCAACAACCAGCCTGCCGGGCAGGTCTTCGATGTCGTAGAGGTCGGTTATCTGGGCACTGGACTTTCGCGTGCCGATTTCATCGCCGAAATCAATTTCGAGTTTGTAAGCGGGGTTACGTGCTTCGGGAAACGGGCGTGCGGAGAGGACACGACCAACCCGTATTTCAACCTTGGTGAAATCGTCCCAGGTGATGGTCAATGCAGTGCTCCACAGGTTGGGAGGATATTTGGAAACAGAGGCCGCAAGGGCCTCTTTCCGATTGTCTGGTACTCCCTAGGGGATTCGAACCCCTGTTACCGCCGTGAGAGGGCAGCGTCCTGAACCACTAGACGAAGGGAGCGGAGATTTACCCCGGCTGTGCGGGGGCTGCTATTATACGGACGCATTCTCTTACCTCAAGCGAAATTCTTTTGAAAAACACCGGCAATCCCGGGTCCGCGGCGCCAAAGATCATCCCGCGTCCCGACCACAACGTCTCGCGAAACGAAATCTCGTCAGCTGCGCTCAAGGTCCTGTATAGACTGCACAAGGCTGGCTACCAGTCCTTCCTGGTGGGGGGAGGGGTTCGGGACGCAATTCTCGACCTGCATCCCAAGGACTTCGATATCGCAACGAATGCCACGCCCGAGCAAGTGCGGTCTCTGTTCAACAACTGCCGGCTAATAGGGCGACGCTTTCGGCTTGCTCATATTCGCTACGGTCGGGAGATTATCGAGGTCGCCACGTTTCGTGCCTCGGCCAATCACGAAGATGACGATGAGGCCCATGACAGGGAAGGGCGCATTGTCCGCGATAATGTTTATGGCACCATTGATGAGGATGTTTGGCGGCGCGATTTCACCTGCAATGCGCTTTATTACAATATTGCAGACTTCAGTATCTGGGATTACGTCGGCGGCTTCGATGATGTTCAAAACAAGCGCCTGGTTCTCATCGGCGATGCCGAGCAGCGACTGCGTGAGGACCCGGTTCGCATGCTGCGCGCCGTGCGCTTTGCCGGGAAGCTCGGGTTCACGATCGACGACTCTGTGGTCAAGGCGATGCACGGACAAACAGGCCTTTTGGCCAATGTGCCGGCTGCCAGGCTTTTCGACGAATTCCTGAAACTGTTCCAGTCCGGCTTTGCGGCACGCACATTCGAGTTGCTGCAAAGGCATGAACTTTTCGGCGAGCTATTTCCCGCAACCGAGCAGGAATTGCGTGAGGACGACAAATTCCTCGCGTTCGTTCAGGCGGCCCTGCAAAACTCGGACAAGCGGGTTGCCGAGGGCAAGTCCGTCACGCCGATGTTCCTGCTCGGTGTCTTCCTTTGGTTGCCGGTCCGGAAACTGGCTGAAATTCGGCGCGCAGAAGAGAAAATGTCCGAATCACAGTCGCTGAATCTCGCGTCTTATGAAATCGTTGCGCAACAACAGCGCCGCATTTCAATCCCAAAGCGCTTCACGGTACCAATGCGCGAGATGCTCTCATTGCAGCCGCGCTTTGCAACGGTACGCGGCAAGCGCGCAATGAACCTGCTGGAGCATCGTCGCTTCCGGGCCGCGTACGACTTCTTGCTATTGCAGTCCGAAGTGGGGCTCGCCGACCCGGCGCTCGCGAAATTCTGGACCGATGTGCAGAAACAATCGCCCGACGAGCGCGCGAAAAGCTTCGAATTGCACTCGACGCCTGGCACCAAGCGTCGTCCGCGACGCCGGCGCCGCCGGAAGTCGTCCGGGGTTTCGTGACGACTAACGCTGTCCATTGGTTTCCGGCGTATATCGGGCTGGGCAGTAACCTCAATGGTCCTGCGCGGCAACTGGAAAGTGCTTTTGATCGCCTGGCGGAGATTCCCAAGACACGATTGCTGTGCCAATCGTCACTGTACCGCTCGGCACCGTTCGGTGGTGTGGAGCAGCCCAATTTTGTCAACGCGGCAGCCGTGCTCCTGACACGTTTGCCGGCGGTCGACTTGTTGCGCGAATTACAGCGCATCGAGAAACAGTGTGGGCGCAAACCGGGAAAAGTTCGCTGGGGGCCGCGGGTCCTGGACCTGGATTTACTGGTGTATTCTGATCAGCGGATCGACGATCCCGGCCTGATCGTTCCGCACCCGGGCATTGCGGAACGAAATTTTGTATTGTTGCCGCTTCAGGAGATCGCACCTGGTTTGTCCGTGCCCGGGCTGGGCCTGGTGAAACGCATTCGAGCGAATCTCAATGAGCCTGAGATTTCGTGCATTGGATAGAGGAAAGCGGTGACTGTCAGTCGGCTGAAAACGAAGGGTACTGCGCCGCGCTACATCGCGATCGAAGGCGCAATTGGTGTGGGCAAAACTGCGCTCGCAAGGCGCCTTGCCGACAGCCTCTCGGGCGACCTGGTGCTGGAAGAGTTCGAAGAGAATCCGTTCCTGGAACGATTCTATCGCGACGGCAAGTCAGCCGCTCTGCCGGCCCAGATGTTCTTTCTCTTCGCCCGGGCACGGCAAATCGAACAGTTACGCCAGCCGGATTTGTTTACCTCGGTGCGCATTTCCGACTACCTGTTCACGCGTGATCGCTTGTTCGCCGAGCTGAACCTGGATACCGAGGAACTGAAACTGTATGACCAGATCGCAGAAAACCTCGCTGTTGATGCACCTGTGCCGGATCTGGTGATCTACCTGCAGGCATCCGTCGATTCAATTTTGCAACGGTTGGCACGACGCGGCCTGCCTTATGATCGTTACGTTGAACGAAGCTACCTGGAGCGCCTGACCGAAGCCTACTCGCGTTTCTTTCACAATTACGATGACGGTCCGCTGCTGATCGTCAATGCATCACAATTCGATCCGGTGCACAACGACGCAGATTATCAACAACTTTTTCAGCAGATAGAGCGCACGACTGGCTGGCGTCACTTTTTTAATCCTGTCGCGGCTGCACTCGCCTGATACTCTCGACATCTATGTACACACAACTTGAACAACGCGGCATGCCGCAACCACCTGTCAATGTTTCAACGCTGCGCAAGATGAAGCACGACGGCGAGCCAATCGCCTGTCTTACAGCCTACGATGCCAGTTATGCATCGCTGGTGGATGCCGCGGGTACCGACCTGGTTTTGGTGGGTGATTCGCTTGGCATGGTTATTCAGGGTCACGATACTACCGTTCCGGTAACCGTTAGCGATGTCGTTTATCACACGCGCAATGTTGCGCGCGGTTTGCGGAGAGCTTTCCTGGTCGCCGACATGCCGTTCATGAGTTACACAAAACCGGACATCGCACTCGACAACGCGGTACGCCTGATGCAAGAGGGTGGCGCCATGATGGTCAAGCTGGAAGGCGGTGACGATCAGGTTCAGATTGTAGAGCACCTGGCACGGCACGATATCCCCGTCTGCGCGCACTTGGGTTTGAAGCCGCAATCGGTGCACAAGATCGGCGGCTTCAAAGTGCAGGGGCGCGAACCTGAGAAGGCTGAAGCAATGTGTGCCGCAGCAAAGCGGTTGCAGGATGCGGGCGCCGATATTGTCCTGCTGGAATGCATACCCAATGAAGTTGGCAAGCTGATTTGTGCAGCACTTGATGTGCCGGTGATCGGAATCGGTGCCGGGCCCGAAGTCGACGGACAGATACTGGTGCTCTACGACGTACTGGACATTACCCAGGGGCGCACGCCGAAGTTCGTCAAAAACTATCAGGCCGGATGTGATTCACCGCTGGCTGCGCTGGAAACCTATGTACGGGAAGTCAAAGAGCGTGTTTATCCTGCGCCTGAACACTGTTTTTCCTGATCCGAATCGAATCACATTCCCTCCACGTGAGAACACATGAAAGTCGTTAATACCAAAGAAGAGCTCAACGAGCAGCTCACAGAATGGCGTCACGAAGGTGATCATATTGCGCTGGTACCGACCATGGGTAACTTGCACGCCGGGCACATATCGCTCATCGAGCTGGCACGTGAAAATGCAGAGCGCGTTGTGGTCAGCATTTTCGTCAACCCGACACAATTTGGCGAGGATGAGGATTTCGAACAGTATCCGCGTACGCTGGAGAAGGACACGCGACGTCTGAAAACGATTTCTGCAGACCTGATATTCGTGCCGAGCATCGAAACCATTTACCCCTTTGGCCTGGAATACGCGACAACGGTTTCAGTGCCACGGATCACCGAAAATCTGTGCGGAAAAAGTCGACCGGGCCATTTCGATGGGGTCACCAGCGTCGTCGCGCGGCTGTTTGGAATCGTACGACCGGACGTTGCGGTGTTCGGGCAGAAGGACTACCAGCAGCAGCTGGCCATTCGGCATATGGCACTGGATCTGAACCTACCGATCAAAATTATCAGTGGCGAAACCGTCCGAGACGACGACGGTCTGGCCTTGAGTTCCAGAAACCAGTACCTGGACGACGATGAGCGGGCCAAGGCACCGCTGTTGTATGAAACATTGTCCGAAGTCGGTGACGGGCTGCAAAGTGGTGCCAGGAACTTCGCGGAGCTGGAGACGGAATCGGCGGATAAACTTGCGGCCGCCGGGTTTGCGGTTGACTACTTTGCGATACGCCGTGCGCAAAACCTCGAAATACCCAATCGTGATTGCGACGAGCTGGTAATCCTTGTCGCCGCGAAACTGGGAAACGCCCGGTTGATCGACAATATCGTCGTCACGATTTAGGGCTTGCTGCCTGTGTTAGTCGGACACCTGGTTTCGCCCGGCATTCTTGGCGCGGTACAGCGCGGCGTCGGCGTCGCGCGTCAGTGAATCGAGGTCTCCTTGCGGGGTGAGTTCGGCGACACCCATCGAAACATTGACCGGTATCTGAATCAGTGAATCGGTGCCGTCCCCGGTACTACCACTGACCGCGATCCGTATCCGTTCGCCGATCGCCAGCGCCTGTTCCTTTGAGGCGCCCGGCAACAACACCGCAAACTCGTCACCGCCGTAGCGTACCAGCAGATCTTTTGGCCGGAATTGCGACCGCAAAATCTTGGAAACGGCGGACAAGGCGCGATCGCCTGCTATGTGGCCAAACATGTCGTTGAACTGTTTGAAGTTATCGACATCGATCATCATCATTGCAACCGGCGTCTCCTTTTCGATGCAACGCTGGATTTCCGATGGAAAAAGTTCCTGCATCGTATGACGGTTGGCGAGACTCGTCAGCGCATCTGTCGTCGCATGACGCTCGAATTTCTTGAGTTCACCGAAGCTGTCGGCGATAACGTGATTGTGGCTGCGGACGCGCTCGGACAGGACAACCAGCAGATTCTTTGCGAAGTCGTGCGACGCATCGACCATTTCCCAAAGTACCGACTGGTGAATCAGCAACAGGTGACTTTCCTCGGCACCAATGACAAATGCGGATGGGTCGCGATCTTCAATTATCGACATTTCGCCGACACAGGAACCTACTTCCATTACGGCAATCGCGGGCGTATCCGGGGAACCGACGTGTATGTTCAAAATACCCGACAGCACGATGTAAACGTATTCATTCCTGGCACCGGGCGACAGCAACAGTTCACCGGCAGCCAGGTCGCGACGTTCACATCGTTGCAGCAAGTCGTGAACATCATCCGGTGCCACGCCCCTGAACAGCTCGAGACTATCGAGCAGTGAGCGTTTGTAATCCGAATTGGTGGCAAGAGACTGCTGCAAAACTAACTCCATGTGTCATCAGGGAATTGTTGCGGCTTTCCGCCCGGATAAACATCGACCAGAGCACAAAAATGCCCCTATGGGCCGGTCCAAAACTGTGACGAGCGTCACTCGTCGCCGGATTCGAGCTCTTTCCGGGCTTCGGCAAATGCGGCCCGATCTTTGTCACTGACCTTCGGGTATTTGAGTCCAATGCCTTGCAGAGCGCTGACGACGATCTCGGCAACCCGCGCACGCATGTAGGATTTATTGTCTGCCGGGATCGCGTACCAGGGTGCCCATGGTCGGGATGTAGCGTTCAGGGCTGCTTCGTAGGCCAGCATGTACTTGTCCCAATGGCGCCGCTCCCGGACATCACCGGCATCAAATTTCCAGTTCTTCGTCGGGTCATCGAGTCGCGCCAGGAAGCGTCGCTTTTGTTCGTCCTTTGACACATTCAGCCAGAATTTAAGGATGACGGTACCATTGCGTGCCAGGTGTTCTTCCTGTTGGCAGATGGATGTCATGCGATCGTCCCACACCGTATCAAGATTGATTTCGCCAGGCAGTCGCTGGTACGTCAGTATCTCCGGATGTACTCGCACGACCAGAACCTCTTCATATTGACTTCGATTGAAAATCCCGATTCTTCCACGTTCCGGCAATCGCACGGTCGTGCGCCAGAGGAAGTCATGATCCAGTTCGAGCGATGACGGTTTCTTGAAGCTGAATACCTGGCAGCCGGATGGATCGACACCCCGCATTACCGCCCGAATGGTGCTGTCCTTGCCTGCAGCATCCATGGCCTGAAATACCAGCAGGACAGCTCGTCGATCACCGGCGGCCAGGATTCGTTGCAATGCATTCAATTCCTTGATCGTATTTCGGCGATGCTTGCCCTTGTGCAGGTGTCCGTTGGTTTGTGGCGTCGTGCTGGCCTTCGAAATGTCGAAGCTGTTGTCGAAGGGGACGAGGTATTCCGATTCGGGTGCTTCAAACATTTTCAATGCTCCGTCCTTCTGTGTTCGTGTTGTTGTAATGCCCACTGTACATGTTCAACGAGCAAAGGTGAGTTGTCGTTAATGCGGGATCTGAGCGCGGTCACAACCTTGTCACACGTTTTCGCGTTGCCGAGCGCGACGGCAATGTTTCTGAGCCACCGTTCATGGCCTATACGTCGAATCGCGCTACCCTCTGTTTTTTCGAGCCAGGTTTGTTTGTCCCACAGGAATAACTCGGTCAGTTCTGCGTCGTCGAGCCCGTGGCGAGGCGCAAAGTCTCCCTCGGACGCTGGTTTTGCAAATTTGTTCCAGGGGCAAAACAGCTGACAGTCGTCGCAACCGTAAATTCGATTGCCGATGGCTGCCCTGAATTCTTCCGGTATCGGCCCCTTGTTCTCAATCGTCAGGTACGAGATGCAACGGCGAGCGTCGAGCGAGTAGGGTGCGACAATCGCATTGGTCGGGCATACCTCGATGCACGCCGTGCAAGAGCCGCAGTGCGAGACCTCGGCGTCGTCAGTCGGAAGTGGCAGGTCT